>NZ_JBWXYY010000002.1:0-73456 GCF_056711635.1 Arthrobacter sp. CJL-S3
ATGACAGCAACAACAGCGTTTGACCGGACAGGCATGGACCGTATCTGCGGCTTCGTCAACGGCAAGGGCGGAGTACTCAAGACGACCCTGACGGCCAATGTAGGTGCTCTGCTCGCAGTGTCCGGGTGGAAAGTCCTGCTCGTAGATATGGACCCGCAGGGAAACCTGGGCCTAGATCTTGGTTACAGACACGGCACCCTGGACGACGACGGCAGCGCCCTTGCTCAAAGCCTGATGTTCGGGACTCGGCTGGCGCCACTCAAAGACATTCGCCCTAATCTAGACGTCGTTCCCGGGGGAGCGGAGCTTGACCAGGCAGCTGCCGGCCTTATCGCGCAAAGCAGTAAAGATGGCAGTAAGGCAAAGCTGGCCCTTGCCCGTTCGCTTGCACCGATCGCGGCCGAATACGACATCATCTTCATCGACTGCCCGCCCGGGAACGAACCCCTGCAGGTTGCAGCCCTCGGAGCGGCCTCGTACGTGGTGGTACCGACCAAGACGGACAAAGCTGGCCGCGAAGGACTCATCGGCGTCGCCAAGCGTCTGGACACGGTCATAGACGTCAACCCGAACCTGGACCTGCTCGGCGTCATCATCACTGCCACATCTTCGACCGCTACCAACGTTCACCGGACGACGCGGGATGCCATTGCAGAGACCTTCGGCACAGATGCCGTGCTATTCAACGGAATGGTGCGGCACGCGGAAGCTCCAGCCCAGGCAGCCCGCGATAGGGGAGTGCTGGTCCATGAGCTTGAAGAGCAGGTCAAGGCTGCCCCCAAATGGTACGAGGTCCTGAAGGGTACAGCCGAAGCCGGTCAGAGCCAGCCTCGGTCGGCCGCCAACGTGGCTGAAGACCTCTACCAGATCACCAATGAACTCGTTGCCCGCCTGGAAGCAGCCGAGGAAAGGAACGCATCATGACTGAAAGCAACCGCAAACCCATCGGCCTGCCGCCCCGTCGGAATGCAGACAACCTCGCCGTGCAGAACCTGATGAAGGCAAACAGGGACTCAGCGACCACCGGCAGCGACTCACCTGCGGCCTCCCCGGCACCGCGTCCTAACCCGCTGCCGGATACCGCCTCGAAACAGATCACGTTCTACATGGCCGCGGATGACCTAAAGCGCGCAAAGGCGGCCTACACCGGAACGAGCGGCCAGGAGATGGACCGGAGCTGGTCCGACTTCATTTCCCGTGCAGTCCTCATGGAAGTGGAACGACGCGAACGCCTCTACAACGAAGGAACCCGTTTCGAAGGTGGGACCCGGAAGCTTGCTCCGGGGCGAAAAATTCAGCTTTGACTGTCTTACTGTCTTTGACAGTAAAGCAGTCAAAACGCCAAGTGAAGAGGTCCAGCACAGAACGCCTCTCGCTTCGCTGATGGTGATTTCTGAAGCGTGCGCGGTCGGCCAAGGGCCGGAGCAACATCTAATTTGCTCCGGCCCTTGATCGAGCTCATATGCCGAGGCACCTAGCTCTCAACGGGCCAGCCGAGAGTGCCCCGTCGTATCGATTTAGCCCTTCAGCAGAGACTCTGGGACGTCCGAGTAGCCGGCCTGGTACCCTCCAAATCCAGCAAATCCTGGGTACCCAGGATAGCCAGCGTATCCGGGGTAGCCGGGGTAGCCGGGGTATCCCCGGTAATGCTGAAAGTCCCGTTTGAGCAGACGGTTCCTCACGGTAGTGCCAAGGTATTTTCCCTCTTTGTCGACGGCATCGCTGTCGCCCCAGGGGAACCAACCGATCCAGTTCCCGGTTTTGTCAAAGAGAAATCGGTCATTTTCGGTCCGGCGAAATGCGACGGGGTTACCCGCGCTGCTGAAGTAAAAAATGGCCATCTATTTGCCCTTGCCTTTTTGCGAGAGGGCACTTGCGGCGGCGGTCTTGGAGGCGGCGCTGGTGCGTCCGTCCCTAAGGACTTTGCTGGCCGCTGCCGCAGCTTTGCTGCTGGTTTGCTTTGTGTTCTTAGCCATGGAATTTTCCCTTGCTTGGTTCGTCTAGGTGGTAGGACCGTCAGCGTCGAGTGACCGCTGACGGTCCTGAACTGCCGGCGCCTAGCGCCTTACAGGGGAGATACGGATGGTCCGCTTAATGCGGATCCGTACTACGCGAGTAGCCACGGCTACTCTCCTTCCCGGGACCACCGAGCACAGGGAATGTTCCGCCAGCGTGGATTGACAGGCGGCAGACTCACTCGTAGTCTGTTGAGACGTTCCGACGAGATGGAAACGACACAAAACATACCTTGGACTTTGACGCAAGCTATTTGCCTGCGAGGAATTGGTCCCTATTTTTTTGTAAAAGAAGCGCATGATCGGTTGCACCCGATCGTGCGCTTCGTCGTTGTTGGTACATCATCTGGATGAACCATCAGGTTTAACACTACATGTAGTGCAAGAGCCCGATGTGGACCCCAACATGATGTATTACAAGTATGTCATTTAATGCACCGGCAGTCCACAGGCGGGGTGCCTCAAAATGTCCGGATTTCCGCCCTTTTGCCGGACGAAATCCACAGGCTGTGGAGTACCTTTGCACAATTAACTCCCCTGCGTGTCGCGCGGGAGACGGCGTGTCGCAAAGCACGTCGGGCGAATATAAAGACCTCATTTGATGGCGCGAGGAAAGAATTCCGGACCGAAACGCCTCACGGCAAGAACGAGGCGGCGACCCGTGGGCAGCCCAATTGCAGGGTCAGTGAAAGGACCTTTCCAAGCGGTGGGTATGGAGGTTGGGGACCGTCTACTGGATCTTCTCCCTCGAGTCCCCGGCAGTGGGACGAGTGGGGCCTGTCAGGCAGAATGGCCTCATGTGCGGCAGATACGTGATGTCCAAGGCGACCGGTGACCTTCTTAGCTACTTCGATGCCGAGGAGGTGGAGGGAAATCCGCCGCCGCCCAGCTGGAACGTGGCGCCCACTCAGGATGTGCCCATCGTGGCTGAACGTCTCGAAGAAGGGAGCATCGAGCGGCATCTGCTGGTGGCCCACTGGGGCCTGGTGCCGTCCTGGGCGAAAGACATCAAGATCGGCAACAAGCTGATCAACGCCCGCAGCGAGACCATCCTGGAGAAGCCGTCTTTCCGAAAAGCTGCTGTGAAGCGCCGGGCTATCGTCCCGGCCGACGGATACTTTGAATGGCAGAAGACCGAAGACGGAAAGAAGATCCCCAATTACCTGTACTCGGAGAACGAGCCCGTACTGGGATTTGCCGGGCTGTACGAATGGTGGGCGGATCCGTCTGTACCCGAAGATGACCCCGCACGGTGGATGCTCAGCTGCACTGTGCTGACCACGACCGCCCAGGACGCCCTGGGGCACGTCCATGACAGATCACCGGTCATCATCCCCACGGACAGATTCGCTGAATGGCTCAACCCGGACCTGACCGACAAGAACGACATCCAGCACCTGCTGGACTCCCTGCCCGAGCCGATCCTGACACCACGGATCGTCAGCACGAGGGTAAACAGCGTCCGGAACAACGGTCCTGAACTCATCGAGCCCGCCGCTTCAGTGGCCGAATAACCTCGGCCACGGCCGGAGACACCTAACCGTTAATGATCTGTGCGGATCACAAGGAGCTTGTGTCCCTCCGGGATTTTTCCGTTGAGGACTTCGCGGGCATCCTCATAGCTTTCGCCTTGGACGCTCACGCGCTCGTAGCTGCCGTCGGGGGCTTGGATCGTGCCGGTAATTTCCACCTGAACATTATGCCGGGCCGAACCTAAAAGCCCTCCAGCGCCTCGACCTCCGCGGCGTCTAGCAGGCCTGCGGCGTCTGCCCCGGTGGCCCGGGCCAGGTCGTCCAGGGACTTGAAGTGGACCCGGGCGAGGGTGATGGCCACCAGTTCGAGGTACGCGGTGCCGTTGCGCTGTTCGAGGTCGTCGAGGTAGTTCCGCATTCGCCCTTCCAGGGCGCCGGGGCCTTCGGATTCTTCGGCGGCGAGCCGCGTCAGCGTCAGAGCTGCCAGGTCCGGGCTGTCGTAGATGAGTCCCATGGACCCACGCCACGCACCCCGCCGGTCGCGTCAAGGGCCGGCCTTAGCGCCAGCGGTAGGCTTCGAGCGCCCGGAGCAGGGGAGTGGGGTCCTTCTTCAAGTGGTCGACCGGGCGGGTCCCCGCCAGAGCTCGGCACGGGGTGATCATCCAGAGGGTGAAGTAGTTGTGCGGGATGTCCAGCTCCATGGCTCTGCTGAAGAGTGCTGTGACGGTTGGCTGGAGCTGGCCGCCGGGGAGGAACTGGAAGCCCGGGCAGAAGGTCCCGTCGTCAATGAAGATGCGGACCAGATGGCGCATGCCCGGTTCCGGGTCTTCCATGAGCTGGGAGAGCCGGCGGTGCACCTGCGCGAGGGTCGGCAGCGTGAACTCGTTCCGGATCGCGGCCCAGGTCTGATCGCTGATCGTCTGAGCGGTCACCGGGCCTAGTCGCTGATGCTTTCCAGCACCCACTGGGTGGAGAGCGGATTCCGGCGCAGCATGAAAGTGCGCAGCGACGAGTTGGATCCCAGACGTACCTGCACTCTCCAATACTCGATGCTCACCAAGTCGCCGCTGCCGACGGCCGCGGTACGCCGGGTGGTCCACCAGGCGTCCCGGGTGAACCAGTGCACCGGATCGGCCGCCACGGCCCAGATCCGGTCGTCAAACCGGACGGCCAGGGGAGTGCCGGCCGGGGTGAACCGGACGTCAACGTCAACGTCCAGAGTTGTTTCATTCGCTACTGCTGTCACGGTTTACGCGCTCTCCCAAGTTCCTGTTCATCATTTCTTCCCGGCGGGTTACCGCCGAACTCCATACCCAGGTCCGGCGGGTCAGCGGCCCGTCGCACCACGTCACTTCGACGGCTTTTGTCGTCCAGGCGTACACCTCGCCGTCCACCAGCTCGGCGCAGTTCGGAAACCTGATCCACGCCTTCACCGGGATCCCGGGGAACCCATTTTTGGACGGGAAGTGCTCGAAATCGAGCTCTTCCATCGTCAGCCCAATCGGGGATGCGCGCCGCGCATACTGCGCCTGCAGCCTGCCCGCCTGATCCGGTCCCATACCACCACTTTAGAATATATGTTCGAATCGACACGCCAAGAAAAAGCGCAATCATGCCGAAGTGCATCTGATGCATGATCACGCAGATCTCATTATGCTTTGCGGCTATGACAGTCAGCGACCCGGGCGCCGTCGCGGGCCTCCGGCGGACGGGTTGAACGCCAGTGGGGACAGCCTGAGCCGTGCGGAGGGCTCCACCTGCCCCCCAATGGGCACAACCCGGACCCACCACCCAAGTTCCGCTCGATTCCACGCAGAAACCGGCCCTGCGCTTGCAGATCGGGCCTGTCGCGCCTGGGGGTGTTGACCGACGATCATGCGTCGGTAGCCCCGAGTGTGACAGCATCTATTGCATGGGCATTTTTGACGGGATCAGACGCGCATTTGGCGACCTCAGCGTGAAGTCCGACAAGGAACTTGGAGAAGAGCGTGAGGCGCTGCGGCAACGTTACGTCTCCCACCCAAAAATCGACAACGAGCTGCAACGGATCGACAACGAGAAGGACCGCTACGACAAAGAGCTGCGGCGTCGTGCAGACGAGGCATACGAGCGCGAGAACCCAAACCCACCAGCGCGCGTGCATCGCGAGCATGGCCGGTACCTACCGAACAAGGACTAGGCGTCTGCTGTAGGGAACTCCCGCAGCGTCGCCGCGGCAGCCCGGACTGCTGCCGGGTCCTCAGTCCAAGGCCGGCCGTTGCGGCCACAGGCATGGAAATTCGTCACGTCTGATGCCTCGGCGGCCATCGTCAGCTCCGCCCACGCGGCTTCGAGTTCCACGAGCTGTTCAGCTGTCAGCGGTTCCAACATCTCTGGATCACCCGCTGCTGGTGTGACGCCCGCAGCTGCCGGGCGTTTCCTGAAAAGACTCCATAAACCCATGTGCTGCCCCCATTGATCGAAATGACCCACCCAGAGGTGCTGCTCGGGGGAGAAGTACCTGCAACCGGCGGGGCTCGTCCACCCTAGCAAGGCCCTGGTTTCCGCTGCGCTCCAACCAGGTTGGGGCGTCCGCTGGCGCGGCCGGCTGTTGGGTCCAGTGTGTGCCGTCGCAGGGCTCCGGCCCGCCCTGGCCCTGTCTGTCTACGACGTCTTTTGGTTGCTGTCCTCCGGATTCTAGGCGTCCGCTCCACCCCGTCTAGCCCCTCCTTCGTCGGGGCCTGCGGTGCAGGAAATGTCCCTCCGGCGCTCCTAATTCGTTGTTAAGCGGCTTCTAGGGGCCAGATGGTTGGTCGCTCCGGGGCCGTCTTGGTGGGGTTCTGCGGTGGAGCCATCGGTGGTGACGCCTTCGGCGCTCTTGGATCTTGAATCCTCGACGCAGAGCGGCGCGTAACGGTGCAGATTAGCGCCGCAGGACCCCTGACCGGCCGGCAGATGCCCTCGGGTTCTGCCGGCCAGGTTCCGCCGCCCGCGTGGCAGCGGAACCACCGACTGCTGGCGTGGTACTTGGTTTCTCATGGTGGCGTGCAGGCTGCGGGATGACCCCTTCTTTCTCCGGGAGCTGTGGAGCTCTTGGTTAGACCGGGGCACCCGAAGTGGACTCGTTTCACGAACGGCTGGTGAGATGGCAGACCTTCGAGTCTTGGAATTAGGGCGCTGCGTGATCCGAACTGGCACACCCCGGGAACAGAACACGCCTTGACTGCGAGGAGTACAGATTGGACCTCTACTGCGGGATCGACTGGGCCGAAGGCCACCATGACATTGCCATCGTCAACAGCGCCGGCGAGCTGCTGGCCAAACGCAGGATCACCGACGACGCTGCAGGTTACCGGGCACTGATGGAGCTGCTCGCCGAACACGGGGACACACCCGAGGACCCTGTCCCGGTGGCGATCGAAACCAGCCATGGCCTCCTCGTTGCGGCTCTTCGCGCTGGCACCCGGAAGATTTACGCGGTCAATCCGCTCTCGGCGGCACGCTACCGCGACAGGCACGGGGTCTCGAAGAAGAAGTCCGATCCGGGGGATGCTCTGGTGCTGGCGAACATCCTTCGCACCGACGCCCATGCACATCGCCCTCTCCCTGCGGATACCGATCAGGCTAGGGCGATCACTGTCCTGGCCCGTGCCCAGCAGGATGCGGTCTGGGCGCGTCAGCAGACCGCCAACCAGCTCCGCTCCGTGCTGCGCCAGTTCTACCCGGCGCTCCTTCAAGCCGGCTCGGTATGGCAGAACGGGATCGCCCGCCCCGAAATCAGGGAACTTCTGCGCATCGCACCCACCCCGGGCGCCGCGGCACGGCTCAGCACCGCCCGGATCGAAGCAGCACTGCGCCGCGCGGGCCGCTCCCGTGGCATCGCCGCCCAGGCCCAGCGAATCAAGCTCATCCTTCGTGGTGACCACGCCCGCCAGCCCCAGGCCGTCGAAGACGCTATGGGCCAGCAGGTTTCCGGGCTTTTGCTCATTCTCGATGCTGCCTGCCAAGCCGTCGACCAGCTCAGCGTCGCGGTCGAGGAGGCCTTCCTGGCCCACCCCGACGCCCAAATCCTGCTCAGCTTCCCTGGGGTTGGCACACAGCTCGGTGCCCGGCTCTTGGCTGAAATCGGAGACGACAGGAACCGCTTCGCAGACGCCCGCGCCCTGAAGGCCTACGCCGGCTCCGCACCAATCACAAGAGCCTCGGGCAAGAAAAAGTTCGTCGGCCGCAGATTCGTCAAGAACGACCGCCTTAGCACCGCCGGGTATATGTGGGCGCTGTCCGCCCTTACCGGATCCCCGGGCGCCAGAGCCCACTACCAGCGCCGCCGCGCAGCTGGCGACTGGCATGCAGCGGCCCAGCGCAACCTCTTCAATCGCTTCCTCGGCCAACTCCACCACTGCCTCAACACCGGCACCCATTTCGATGAAGCTACAGCCTTCACCCTGCGGGCAGCAGACCTCGCCGCTTGACTTCTTAAACACGTGAGATGTCTGCGTCGCTGATTTCCTTGAGGGAATTTCCTCCCCCTTGCCCTGCGGGTAGACAGGGCTCCGTCGGCCGCCGAGCAAGCGAGCTTGCCAGCAACCAAAAAACAACGGGGGGAGAGGGGAAGCTGGCCGGTCACCTGAGCCGCCCCACCCGCCGGAATCCTCTGCAAAAGGAGCAACACCATGAACGCAATAACGACTAAGACGGTGACCACCCAGGACACCGGGGAGACCATCGACGGCGTGACCGTGCTGGGCGATTACCACGAGAACGGTGGCTACGACTGGATGGAACTCATCGGCGAACACGGCTGGGCCGTCATCCCCAGCTGGGGCAGTGACGGCTGGGACCTTGGCAACTGGCCCTACGTCATGGTCGCCGCGACCCGCACCGCGGACAGCATCGGGAACCTGTTCGGCGTCGCCACCTACTGCGAGGGTGACGTGAGCTGCACGTTCTACCGGACCAAGGCCCGCCAATGGGACGCGATCAGCGAACAGGCGTTCTTCCACTGGAGGAACGGACAGGCCCACGGCCCGGACGACCTGCCCGAAGCCGCCGCCGAACTGCCCAGCCGCTACCGGATGCCGTACATGGCCAACGTCGCCTAAACCGGTTTGAGGCCTTGCCGGGCGGGACCACCGCCCGGCAAGGTGCCGCCCTCCTCACCAAAGGACGGCCGGAAGGTTCGGGCGGTCCGCCGCCGGTGGTTGGCTGCCGCTGGTGGTCACCGCCGGCGGACCGCCATTTCGGTGAAGGCCGCCGGTGGAACAGCCAGCGGGCCGGCCAGGCTAATAGCGGGGCCGGCATGGGCGGATCCAGGGGAGACGAAGCCAGAGGCATGCTCGCAGGGCTCGCACCCATTGGGGCGTCCGCTGGCGCGGCCGGCTGTTGGGTCCAGGGTGCGCCGTCGCAGGGCTCCGGCCCGCCCTGGCCCTGTCTTGTCTACGACGTCTTTTGGTTGCTGTCCTTCGGATTCTAGGCGTCCGCTCCACCCCGTCTAGCCCCGATTCCGCAAGCTCCACCGGGGCCTGCGGTGCAGGAAATGTCCCTCCGGCGCTCCTAATTCGTTGTTAAGCGGCTTCTAGGGGCCAGATGGTTGGTCGCTCCGGGGCCGTCTTGGTGGGGTTCTGCGGTGGAGCCATCGGTGGTGACGCCTTCGGCGCTCTTGGATCTTGAATCCTCGACGCAGAGCGGCGCGTAACGGTGCAGATTAGCGCCGCAGGACCCCTGACCGGCCGGCAGATGCCCTCGGGTTCTGCCGGCCAGGTTCCGCCGCCCGCGTGGCAGCGGAACCACCGACTGCTGGCGTGGTACTTGGTTTCTCATGGTGGCGTGCAGGCTGCGGGATGACCCCTTCTTTCTCCGGGAGCTGTGGAGCTCTTGGTTAGACCGGGGCACCCGAAGTGGACTCGTTTCACGAACGGCTGGTGAGATGGCAGACCTTCGAGTCTTGGAATTAGGGCGCTGCGTGATCCGAACTGGCACACCCCGGGAACAGAACACGCCTTGACTGCGAGGAGTACAGATTGGACCTCTACTGCGGGATCGACTGGGCCGAAGGCCACCATGACATTGCCATCGTCAACAGCGCCGGCGAGCTGCTGGCCAAACGCAGGATCACCGACGACGCTGCAGGTTACCGGGCACTGATGGAGCTGCTCGCCGAACACGGGGACACACCCGAGGACCCTGTCCCGGTGGCGATCGAAACCAGCCATGGCCTCCTCGTTGCGGCTCTTCGCGCTGGCACCCGGAAGATTTACGCGGTCAATCCGCTCTCGGCGGCACGCTACCGCGACAGGCACGGGGTCTCGAAGAAGAAGTCCGATCCGGGGGATGCTCTGGTGCTGGCGAACATCCTTCGCACCGACGCCCATGCACATCGCCCTCTCCCTGCGGATACCGATCAGGCTAGGGCGATCACTGTCCTGGCCCGTGCCCAGCAGGATGCGGTCTGGGCGCGTCAGCAGACCGCCAACCAGCTCCGCTCCGTGCTGCGCCAGTTCTACCCGGCGCTCCTTCAAGCCGGCTCGGTATGGCAGAACGGGATCGCCCGCCCCGAAATCAGGGAACTTCTGCGCATCGCACCCACCCCGGGCGCCGCGGCACGGCTCAGCACCGCCCGGATCGAAGCAGCACTGCGCCGCGCGGGCCGCTCCCGTGGCATCGCCGCCCAGGCCCAGCGAATCAAGCTCATCCTTCGTGGTGACCACGCCCGCCAGCCCCAGGCCGTCGAAGACGCTATGGGCCAGCAGGTTTCCGGGCTTTTGCTCATTCTCGATGCTGCCTGCCAAGCCGTCGACCAGCTCAGCGTCGCGGTCGAGGAGGCCTTCCTGGCCCACCCCGACGCCCAAATCCTGCTCAGCTTCCCTGGGGTTGGCACACAGCTCGGTGCCCGGCTCTTGGCTGAAATCGGAGACGACAGGAACCGCTTCGCAGACGCCCGCGCCCTGAAGGCCTACGCCGGCTCCGCACCAATCACAAGAGCCTCGGGCAAGAAAAAGTTCGTCGGCCGCAGATTCGTCAAGAACGACCGCCTTAGCACCGCCGGGTATATGTGGGCGCTGTCCGCCCTTACCGGATCCCCGGGCGCCAGAGCCCACTACCAGCGCCGCCGCGCAGCTGGCGACTGGCATGCAGCGGCCCAGCGCAACCTCTTCAATCGCTTCCTCGGCCAACTCCACCACTGCCTCAACACCGGCACCCATTTCGATGAAGCTACAGCCTTCACCCTGCGGGCAGCAGACCTCGCCGCTTGACTTCTTAAACACGTGAGATGTCTGCGTCGCTGATTTCCTTGAGGGAATTTCCTGCCCCTTGCCCTGCGGGTAGACAGGGCTCCGTCGGCCGCCGAGCAAGCGAGCTTGCCAGCAACCAAAAAACAACGGGGGGAGAGGGGAAGCTGGCCGGTCACCTAAGCCGCCCCACCCACCGAAATCCTCTGCAAAAGGAGCAACACCATGAACACCACACCCACCCTCGAAATGCTCGACCCGGCCACCCTGACCGTGGACATCAACGTCCGCAAAGACGCCGCCCTGACCGCCGATTTCATTGCCAGCATCAAAGAGCACGGCGTGATGGAACCCGTCATCGCCCACCGCAAGGACGACGGCGTTGTGCACGTCCTGATGGGACAGCGCCGCACCCGCGCCGCCGTCGAAGCCGGACGCACCAGCATCCCGGTGATGATCATCGAGTCCCCCGAGGAAGCCGAACGGATCGTGACCCAGGTCGTGGAGAACATCCAGCGCGCCGAACTGACCGAAGCGGACGAGGCCGACGCCTACCACCAGCTGTCCCTGATCGGCGTCTCAGCCGCCGCGATCGCCAAGAAGACCGGGCGCACCAAGACCACCGTAGAAGGTGCGCTGAAAGCCAAGTCCTCGAACGCCGGAGCCGCCGCCCTGGGCAAGGGCTACACCATCGACGAAGCGCTCATCATGGCCGAATTTGAAGGGAACCAGGACGCCACGGAGGAGTTAGAGTCCGTCATCGCGGACGAACCCGATCAGCTCCTGCACGTCGCGCAGATGCTCCGGGACCGCCGCGACCGCGCCGCAGCCCTCGCCGAACTCATCGCCGAGCTCGAGGCGCAGGGCAAGACCATCGTGGAGGACGCCGGGCACTACGCGAACGAAGAGAACCTGTACGTCTCGGCCGCGAAGCGGGCCGACGGGGAACCGGCCACCGACGAGGACGCCAACGCCTACCTGATCAGCACCGACTACCGGGGCCAGCGCAACGCCAACCCGGTCATCACCGGCTGGAAGGACCTGGGCTTCACCCCGAAGTACGAACGCTACGACGGCGGCACCCAGGCCCAGAAAGGCCCGATGACCGAGGAACAGAAAGCCGAGCGGAAGACCCTGATCGCGAATAACCGCGAGATGGAGAGCGCAACGAAGGTCAGGCGCGAATTCGTGAAGACCCTGCTTTCCCGGAAGACCGCGCCGAAGGGCTGGCAGTACTTCACCGTCCACGCCATCACCCACGACCCCGAAACCGCCAGCGGCTACGACGGCAAGGTCGCCACCGAGATGATCGGGGCCAAGACCGGAGAGGACACCGACCGGTGGGGCTGGAACCCGTTGCGGGACCACACCGCCAAGACCACCGCCCGGCCCGAGTTCTCCCTCATCGCCCTGATCTGCGCAGGGTATGAAAAGACCATCCAGAAAGACTCCTGGCGGAGTGCCGAGAAGCGGCACTTCCACTACCTGAACCAGCTCACCATCTGGGGTTACACGGCCAGCGCCGTGGAAAAAATCATCATCGACAAGCACACCACCGACACCGAGTAACCGGACAGTGAACCGGGCGGCTGACCCCAAGGCGGCCGCCCGGCCACCCACCCCGTGAGGGCCAGGAACCTTCCGGAGGTCGGGCGGTCCGCCGCCCAGGGGTATCCACAGCAGCCACTCACCAGCGACGGACCGCCATTAACCGCGACAAGGTGACCCGCAGACTTTCCGCCCGCGGACCAGGAACAACGAGGTCCCCGGCCGTGGCAGCACCACAAACCCTTCAGCTAAGCTGAACCACATATTTCCTGGCTCATCCCAATCGGGGGTGTAGGAGTTGGGGTCCGAAGCCGCCGGTCTCGAGCAGGCTTCGGGCGATGTAGTTGGTCAGGTTGCGGAACCCGAGTGCGGAGCCGCGCAGGTGTTCGAGCCGTCCGTTGAGTGCCTCGGTCGGCCCGTTGCTGGTGCCGGGTCGTTCGAAGTAGGCGAGCACGTCGGCGGCTCGCTTCTTCAGGGTCCGGCCCAGGGTGGTGAGCTCGGTGAGCACCTTGGGGACGCCGGCGCTGAGGTCGGTGATCAGCTTCTCCATGAGCTCGCGGCCACGTTGCCGGTCCTCGTGGCGATAGGCGGCGATCATCCGCTGGTAGACACCCCAGGTCGCCTCGACCTCGACGTGAGCGTCATCAACGAACAGCGCGCGTAGCCTGTCGCTCTGCTTGTCGGTGAGCAGGTCCGAGCCGGTGTGCAGCGTGCGCCGCGACTTGTAGAGCGGATCGTCCCTGAACCCACGGTGCCCGTGGATCGCGAGTTGGACCCGGCGCCGGCACCTGTCGAGGGCGTCACCGGCCAGGCGCACGACGTGGAAGGGATCCATCACCGTGACCGCGTCCGGGATCTCCTCCGCAGCGGCGGTCTTGAACCCGGTGAAGCCGTCCATCGCGACCACCTCGACCGCGTCACGGAAGGCGTCGTCGCGGTCGGCGAGCCAGGCCTTGAACGCCGCCTTCGACCGGCCCTCGACCATGTCCAGCAGCCTTGCTGGGCCGGCGCCATCGCGGACCGGGGTGAGGTCGATGATCACGGTGACGTACTTGTCGCCACGCCTGGTGTGGCGCCAGACGTGCTCATCGACGCCAATCACCTTCACGCCCTCGAACCGCGTGGGGTCGTTGATCAGCAGCCGCTTGCCTTCGGCCAGGACCGCGTTGTTGGCGGTGTCCCACGCGACCCCGAGTCCCTCGGCGACACGGGCGACGGTGAGGTGTGCGACCACGATCCCTTCCAGCGCCCACCGCAGCCCGGTGCGCGAGAGCTTCGCGCGTGGCTCCGCCGCGGCGCTGGTGTCTTGGCGCCACACGTGTCCGCAGTCTGCACAGCGGTAGCGGCGCACTACAACTTCCAGCACGGTCGGTCGCCAGCCCAGCGGCTCGTGGGCCAACCGCCGGATCACGGTGTCACGAGCGGCGCCTTCGCTGCCGCACCGTCGGCACCACTGATCTGGTTCCACCACGCGGCACGCGAGGACCGCACGATCCGGTTCAAGTCGTTGCCCGATCACGCTCAGACCGAGGCCGTCGAGTCGAGCGAAGGCGGTCAGGTCAGGGCGGCCGAAGCCGGGCGGCGGGGTAGCGTCGGGCACGTCGAGGTCTTTCCGATGGATGGCGTAGGAACCTCCATCGTCGGGAGACCTCGACGTCTATCTGCGGACCGACTCGGCGGGGCGCGATCGTCTCGTGCGTTGGCGGACTACGGGAGCTTGGACGCGAGGACGTCGGCCGCCAGGATCTCGGGTGCTGCGCCGAGGAGGTGCTGGTTGGCCATCAGGGCTGCGACGATGGCGCCGTTGGCGTGGGCGTCGCGAGCGGCTTCGTCGGGGAATGCATCGAAGATCCAGAAGGTGTCGGCGTGGGTCCTGACCGCGAACCAGACAATCGTTCCTACTTCTTCGTTGGCGAGTGCGACAGCGCCGGCGAGCAGATCGGCGACCGCGTCGTGCTGTCCATCGGCCGCGACGATCTTGGCGACGAAGGCATACGGAAGTGATGCGGGTGTGGACATGAGGGACTCTCCTTGACGTCGGGGTTCTTCGTGGGACGAGTTCAGCGTATGACGAGCGAGGGCCGGTGGGAAGTGGCGTATACGGCAGTATTGCTATTGTTTACGTCATGCGTATCGGACTGATCGCGATCGACGGCTGCTTCGGTTCGGCTATCGCGTCGATCATCGACATCGTGCGGGTGGCCGACGGAGCCCGCGGCGACGTCGACCCGCGGATCGACCCGATCGAACTCGCCATCCTCGGACCGAAACGGCGAGTGACCACGACGGCATCGATGACCCTGTCGGTGGACCACCCGCTGCCGGAGTCCGGAGAGTTCGACGTGGTCGTCGTCCCTGCGCTTGGAACCCTCACGGCCGCCGCGACCCACGACGCCCTCCAGAGTCGAGATGCTCGTTCGGTCATCGCCTCACTCGGGCGCCTCGACGACGCGACCACCCGGATCGCCGCGGCGTGCACCGGCGTGTTCGCCGTCGCCGAGACAGGACGGATGCATCATCGGCGGGCGACGACCAGCTGGTTCCTGGGGCCGGAGTTCCGGAAGCGCTATCCGACCGTCGCCCTCGATCTCGACACCATGGTCGTGGTCGACGGGAACCTCGTCACCGCCGGCGCCGCCTTCGCCCACATCGACCTCGCGCTCTCACTCGTGCGATCGATCAGCCCCGACCTGGCCCAACATGTCGCCAAGCTCCTCATCATCGACGAGCGCCCGTCGCAGGCGGCTTTCGTCGCCTACGAACATCTCCGGCACGAGGACCCGATCGTCGTCGAGTTCGAACGCTTCGTGCGCGCCCGCCTGGACGAACCGTTCAACGTCGCCTTCGTCGCGCAGTCGCTCGGCACCAGCCGGCGCACCCTCGAACGACGAGTCCGTGCGGCGCTCAACCTCACTCCGCTCGGCTTCGTCCAACGGCTTCGCACCGAACGAGCTCGACACCTCTCAGCAACCACGGACCTCACCTCCGCCGAGATCGCGCTACGGGTCGGCTACGCAAACGCCGAGACTCTGCGCTCCCTCCTGCGCAGGGAGCGACGCCGTTCCTGACCTATCGCCATGCCTGTAGCTTGTGTCCTAGCGCTCGGTTGGAACCACCTCTCAGCACGTCGCGTCGACGCTCCTGCGTCGCCCCTGGACTACCCACTCGACACGCCCGCAGCACAGCCCATGTGACGTGCCCCGGCTTCCCGGACGGTCGGGGTTGGGTGGCTGTGATGTCGCTGCGTTCTCGTCGAGAGGGTCAGCAGACCCGATCAGAGCCGATTGGGATGAGCCGCGAAGGCGGTTAGGTCAGGGCGGCCGAAGCCGGCCGGCGGGGTAGCGTCGGGCACGTCGAGGTCTTTCGGATGGATGGCGTAGGAACCTCCATCGTCGGGAGACCTCGACGTCTATCTGCGGACCGACGCGCCCGGCCGACCTACACCTTCATCTGGGAAGAGCCTATTTCCTTTGCAGAGGGAAACCAGGAAGGGCCGGCATCGCCGGCCCTTCCGCTTGTTGGAACCCAGCCACGCCATGGTTCTCCGGCCTCTCGGCCCCTTGTGACGGCCCGGTTCGCCTCGAGTTACCGATGATCCTCGGAAACGCTACAACGCCGATTCGCGAAATTCGACGTCAGAAAGAACATTTGGCGCCGCTAGGACTCACCCCAAGCAGCTTGGAACGTCGGCATGTCTTTCGCTACTGCGTAGTGGACGAAGTCGACTGGTCCGACGCCTTCGTTGATGGCCTCGAAGTGCTTCTTAGCGGCTTGGATCTTGCCGGCCTCCGCACTACGCAGATCGTCGGTGTCGACGGTGCTTTTTGTCTCTGTGACGAAATAGAGCTTCTTTTCGTCGCCACGATCAACGAGTACAGCCCAGTCTGGGTTGTAGGATCCCAAAGGTGTTGGGATCTTGAACCAGGATGGCAGTTTGGCGTAGACCTTAACTTCTTCCTTCTGCTCGAGCCCAGGCAGGTTCTTGGCGGGATCGCCGAACACGAAGTTACGCTCGGTTAAGGAATCAAAAAGTAGATTCTCAAAGACCGACTTATTCAAGGGCAGAGCCGCGCCGGTGTCCTCATCGGTTGCAATGTTACGCATGAGGTAACCGGATAATTCCTCATTAAGGAACAACTCCTGGCTGTATGCCTCACCATCAGGGAGCTTGTGGTACCTGACACCATCCAACACCGCGAACTTTTTGGCCCTGTTGATGATGTCTGATGCTTGCTCAACAAAGGACTGCGGATTCATGACAAACTTGTCCAGTTGGCCGGATTCCAGCAGGATTCCACTAATGGTCTTGCGTGTCAGGCTCGTTCGGTTCTGAAGCTCCGTCAAGATATCGGGGAGCGACTCGGAATCCGTGAACTCTACGTCTTGGGCCTCTCCGTCGCTGATGAGTGATCCGTGCAGGCCCCCTTCGTCAATTCCCGTCACCCGGTGCTTGCCCCAAGATGCGCTGCGCTTTTTAACCTGCAGCTTCGTTTGTAGCCCTTGAATGCACTTGGATTTCAAGTCTTCAACATCAAAATCGAGGCGGTAGGTGGTCTTGCCGCTGATGCGCTTCCAAAGTTCCTGGAATTCCGGGCTGTCCAGGATGGCACGCTTTGGCTTGATCACCCGGTGGTCGCCCTTAGGCACCACATTGAGACGCCCGGCCGCGCGCTTAAGAATCTCAAAGATCTGCGGAGCTGCTGCCGTAAACTCGGGCGGCAATACCAAGGTTCCGTCTTTCAGTGTCGTTCGAAGAGAGTCGTTGACGTCTCCGGACGGCTTGATGTACTGCTGCTCCTTGAGCAGAGTCCACAACTTCGCGGAGGCGGCGGCTCCGAGGTTTTGGAGTTCGCCGGCTTCGTCGTGGAAATTGATGGCAGAGAACGCATCCTTGGCGACGTGCCCAAACTTCACACCAAGATCGTTTTCCATCTCTTTTTGAAGCCCGTCGGCGAAGTCCGCGTAGCTTTCGTCTGCGATGACCGTCAGACGGTTGACCTCGAAGCCACGGACACGGTTACCGTGCTGGTCGACGGCGAGGCGCAGACCGCGACCGATGGTCTGGCGGCGCTGGGCATCCGTTCCCATGGCCCGCAGTGTGCAAATCTGGAACACATTGGGGTTATCCCAGCCTTCGCGCAATGCGGAGTGGGAGAAGATGAAACGCAATTTCGTATCGAAGGATGTCAGGCTTTCCTTGTCTTTCATGATCAACCTGTAGGCCTCTTCAGCCGCGTCCCGGCCGGCCTGGTTGTTCTCAGACGTATCAACCGCACGTTTCTTCTTATCGATGGAGAAGTAGCCCTCATGGGCGGAACGTGCCTCTTGGGCAACGTCCAGCCCTTCAAAGAGGTGCGCGTATTTGGGCGTCTTGGCCAACTTCACGAATGCGTCTTCGAACATCGTTGCGTAAAGACCAGGCGCCGGGTCGCCATTAGCATCGTAAGCACGATATTTCGCTACTTCATCGATGAAAAACAGGCTTAGGACCTTGACGTCGGTCCCGTTAGTCCTGAAGGAGCGTTCTTTTTCGAAATGCTCTTCAATGGTCCTGGAGATCTTCAACCGGGCGGTTTCTTTGTCCGAGAGCTCGGCACCGGTCGATTGGCCAAGATAGAGGGGATCGTCGAGGGTGCTGACGTCGATCCGCTCTTCGCCGTCCTGCCTGTAAATGTTAAGGATCTTCATGTTGGCGTAGACGGGGCGCTCGGTCGTTTGTTCAAGATCGTCACCACTGCTGACCCAAACAGGCTTTCGGACCGATGAGCCGCCGACCTTCACATCCAGTTCAAGCTGCGCCTGCATCCTGTCCGATTTTATTCCGACGTTCAGGAGCTTGATGTAAGGAAGCGTCCGGTGACCCTCGACCGTCAGCGAGGCGACCTCGATCTGCTTGACGAGCTCCTCCCGATAAGCATCGATGGCGTCCAAGCGATACACCATGTTGGACTTGTCATTCTTCGGATGTGTCGCCGAGTATCGAAAGGTGGCAATCGCGTTGAAATCTTCCAGAGCCTTGCGGCCGGCACCCTTGGCCCCACCATAGACGCTCTGCGGTTCGTCAACAATGACAACGGGGTTGGTGGCCCTGATGAGATCAATGGCCTGTTCGCCGCCCAGCTTTTCGCTGGCCTCACGGATCTTGTTGGTTGTCTTGTTGATCGCGGCCACCGTCACGAGCATGATCTGAATCTGCGAGGAAACCGCGAAGTTGCGTACCTCACCTAGCCGGGACGAGTCGTACTGAAAGTACTCAAACGGGGTGTTGGAGTACAAGCGACCGAAGTGTTCCTTGAGCATTTCGAGGCTCTTGTGAACACCTTCTTTGATAGCAACCGAGGGTACAACGATGATGAATTTGGTGAACCCGTAATGTCGGTTGAGTTCAAAAATGGTTCGCAGGTAGACGTAGGTCTTGCCTGTTCCGGTCTCCATTTCCACGGTGTACGTCCGGGAACCGAGCGCGGTTTCCAAGCTGAGCCCGTTTGCCTGTTGCACCGATTGAAGATTGGTCAACAAGTCGGACTCGTGCAGCCGCAGACGGTTACCGTAACCGAGGCCGGTATCGTCGCCAAAGATGTTCAGCTGACTCTGATGGGTAGCCTGGACGGTGAACTCAGACCGCATCACGTCCTGACCGCGAAACAGCCCGACCGCAGCTTTGACGGCCTCGTGCTGGTACTTCAAGTCGTCTTCGAAATGAAATTTCATTGTCATTGTCGATCTCAGATCGTTCTAAGTGCGGGGAAGCCGGCCTGATCCAAAGTTGCTGCGAAATTCAGTTTGGCCACGTCATCGACAAAGCATGAATCATTGAGGATTACGGTGACGTCACGCACGTTGCTCTGTCCCAACTGGGCGCTCCAGTCAGCAATTTCTGTGGCCAGAACCGGCGCCTCAGTCTTCGACACTTCGTCACTTAGGCATACAAACAGCGATCCATGACCAACGGAATGAACTTCGTGTCGACCGATCATCCGAGTATGGACTGAGGTCGTCAGCTTCAGTCCAAATTTCAGGAGAATCTCTGTCAAGACGGCTTGGTGGCCGCGACCAGACTGGAGGTTCTCAACAGAGGCCAACAGATCCTCTTCGATTGATTCAGGTTGCCCAGCCCATTGTTGGATATTACTTCTAGCCAAACTATAAGATCGAAATCCTAAGTCCAATCCGTTCGTTTCGTATTCCTTACGCGCGCGGCTGAGTCGCTCACGGGTGAGTTCACTGATATTCTCCGGTCGACCTAGAGATCGACAGAAGTCTGCGGCCGTCTTCTGTTCAGGCGATGAGGAAGACAAAATTTCCGGAATTTGAACCAAAATGAAACTACGTTTGATCCCGTCCTGCTGACACTGCTGCCAAAGCGCATGTCCTGTCGTTCCACTGCCAGCAAAAAAATCTAGGACGATGTCGCCATCATTGGCGACTTGCTCGATCATTGACTGGATCAGGGCAACGGGCTTAGGAAAGGTAAAAATGCGATTGCTAAAGAGTTTATCAATATCAGCGGTCCCATTCCGTGTGAAGATTCCATCCCCAACGATGCTCGAAAATCCAGG
This sequence comes from Arthrobacter sp. CJL-S3, assembly GCF_056711635.1. Taxonomy (NCBI): domain Bacteria; kingdom Bacillati; phylum Actinomycetota; class Actinomycetes; order Micrococcales; family Micrococcaceae; genus Arthrobacter; species Arthrobacter sp. CJL-S3. The sequence continues at coordinate 19,803 of NZ_JBWXYY010000002.1, forward strand.
AAACTCAGCACCTAAGTCCTGCAGAAATGACTTCCTCCTGGGCCGTCCCTCTTCAGACTTTGGCCATAGAACGCGTCCTTCGGAGATAAGACGCCCCATGGTGGAAGAGTCATACCGCCAGCCCATTTCCGGGCATCCGTAATTGATTTGCGTCGATGGATCTACCAGGTCATAGTGGAGATTCGGACGGCGATCTACAGTCGCGAGACCGACCATATTGGCACTCGTCCACGGACCCCGATCATCTCCATCCGGATTGCTATAACCGGAGGTATCGCGGGTAGCTCCCCGAATCTTGCTGCCATAGCAGACAATATACTCGTGGTCGACGGATAGTCCGTTAGTTGTTCTGTTGTCTTTGTTCTGCCGACTTTTCCAGACTAGGACGCCAATGAAAGCTTCTTCACCGAAGACTTCATCGGCAATTAGGCGAAGTCTGGGAAGCTCTCGATCATCAACGCTGATCATGATCACGCCGTCTTTTTTAAGGAGATTTCGAGCGAGACGAAGGCGTGGATATATCATCGACATCCAGTTCGAATGAAACCGTCCTGATGCCTCACCAACTGCAACCAGGCGCTCACCGGTGGAATCTATTTGGCCTGTTACTCGCTGGTAGTGGTTCAGGCTGTCGGTGTAAGAGTCAGCGTATACAAAGTCGTTTCCGGTGTTATAGGGCGGATCGATGTAGATCATCTTCACCTTGCCCGCGTAGCTCTTCTGCAGGAGTTTGAGGACCTCAAGATTATCGCCTTCAATGAAGATATTCTCGGTGGTATCCCAGTCGACGGACTTGTCCTCCTCAGGCAGCAAGGTCCCAGTTGACGGTGTCAGTGCAGCTTGACGGGCCTTCTTCTTGCCAGGCCAGTTGAGGCCGTACTTTTCTGTGGAGTCGTCAATCGCCTCGCCCAGGAGTTGGTGCAGCACCTCAACGTCGACGCCGCTCTCCGTCACGGCGTCCGGGAACAACTCGCGGATCCGGTCGATGTTGTTTGCGACGATGTCGGCAGACTGGGAGAGTGGGTCTCCGACCAGGACCGGTATAACGGTGCCGGCGGTCGAAGTCGTCTGCTGTGTCATGAGTTCCTCTGGGATCGATCGTGTATTTTTGTTGGCGGGAAAGGTCTGCGACCAGCTTATCGATGGCCTGTGACAGCGTTGGCCTGAGTCCGAGGGTTCACCCGAACTTGTCCTTGGCCTGCTGAATTCGCCCCCGGAGGGCGTGGATGTGGGTGTTCAAGGCAACCCGGTCCGACATTTGCTTTTCTTTGCGGAGTCGATTCTGCAAGATTTGTATCTGCTCGCTGATCGAGCGCTGCTCCTGCACGAGGGCAGGCAGCGAGTCGTCTGCACCGGTGCGCAGGATCTGCCCTGGACTTACGTCCCAGATACCCGCGAGTTGTAGTGCAAGGATCCTGCTTTCCCAAGATCGGTACAAACCTTCGAGATGCGGCGTGCGCTGTGCCCCAATTCCGAGCAGGCCGGGCTCGGATAGAAGTTCCTGTGCTGAGATTGTGGTGATGCGGTCTAATACGACCCGGGAACTGTCTGCGGCGCTGATGTGTTTCGGGGCCAAGGAAAGATAGATGCCGTCGTGAGTGAATGCCAACACTACGGTGGGATTCGGGATGGCACGGTGGAGTACTTCTACAAATCGCTGGGCGCTGGACTGTCTTGCACCGTCCGAGAACGCGACGTCTAAGACGTGGATTTCTGCGTAGTCTCGCTCGAGCTCGTCTGTGGTCCGCCCTTGAAACCCTGGAATTCCGGACGAGTAGGGTTCCACAACTGCGATCGCGGTGACGCTCTGGACATCATTCTGTAGCGTCTTGCGGTCACCTGCCGTCAGATCTGCATGTTCGGTGAGCGCAGCCTTGGCAATGCGTTGGGATACGTTACATGCGTCAGGTAGCTGAAAAAGTTCTCTAACGAGGCTTGTAGAAGTCGGCCCCGTCAGCTCGCTCACAACTGAGCCGTTGTCACCGGCAGGATGGCTAGCCAGCCGATGACTTCGAAGTCTTTGAGACCCACAACCTGAGTGGAAGAGCCGATCTGCGTAGCTCCGCGGGAGAACAAGGACGCAGATTTCTTCTCTTGGGCCGTCCCACTAATGGCGTTCACCGCGATGGCCAGAAGCTTCTGGTAGTGTCCCATGTCCTGCCCGTGGCGTGTCTGCTTGTAGAAGCCCGTGAGAATATCGTCCAGGTCGGAATCGCCGAGGGCATGCGAACGAAGAACATCCAAGGCAAGCTTCGGCTCCTCCGGATGTTTCATCATCTGACCGGCATCGGAAACATAGGCAAGGTAGTAGGGGGCCAGAGGGTAGCTCTTGGACGGTGTGGCCTCTGATCCGGTGTTTTTGAGGACAAAGATGGCGCCCGGTTCCAGACCATCGGCGGCCAGTTTGGCATCGAGCCGGGTGACAGCAAAGAGCCCCAAAGGTTTGCCCAGCAACGCAGCCTTCACCTCATCTGGCTGGCTGGATATGTCCATCCGGAAGTCACTAAGCGTGAGGTCGGTGATGCTGAGTCCGCCGGAGAGATCTTCGAGATCCAGAGCCTGTCCCTGGAGCTGTTCGAGCTGCTGGCGGCGGTATTCCAGGTCATTCATGACGCTTCCCTCTTCGTCCACCAGGAGGTTCTCCTCTCCTGTTGCGGAGACGTCCAGGAGAACCATGCGTCCGCTGACGCGGGCTTCGAGCTGGATGTATTCGTCCAGTGCCATGTTGGGCCAGAAATTGATTAGCTGTACGGAATCGTTGGTTGACCCGAGCCGGTCTACCCGGCCGAATCGCTGAATGATGCGGACTGGGTTCCAGTGGATGTCGTAGTTAACTACAGTGTCGCAGTCTTGGAGGTTTTGGCCTTCGGAGATCGTGTCTGTTGCGATGAGGATGTCGATCTCTGCACCCTCGGCTTCTCCGGACTTTCTTCGGTCCTTAGACCGGGGAGAGAAGTTGATCAGGATCGAGTTGGTGTCCTTCCGGCAGCCAGGAAGGGTGGTCTGGTTGCCGCTGCCGGTAACTTGTGCTGAGTGAAGTTTAAGGTCATTGAGGGCCCAGCCATGGATGTGCTTGTAGAGGTACTCGGCAGTGTCGCTGAAAGCTGTGAACACGATGATCTTGTGGTTGCCGCCGTTGGCGGTGCTGGACGCTTTGGCGCTGATAATTTGCTTTAGTTCGTGGAGCTTCTCGTCCCGGGCGGGCGTTACTTGGCGGGAGGATTCCAGGAGCATTTTGAGTTCCGCGGCGTCTTCTCCGAGGTCCTGGCGCCAACGAACTAAATCCATGTCCTCAAGGAGAACCTTGATTTTAGTGCCGACGACGGCGTCGTCGAACATCGGGTCGTCAAAATCCAGATGATCATAGTCAGCATCGTCGAAGGACTCGAGGGAGACGCTGAGGCTCTTGTTCTCCTCATATTTGGTGATCTTTCCGATAAGGCTTTCGACTTGCCGGTGAAGGGTCTCGATAGTCTCGCTGAAAGAATGGATCGAGCTTTCCATGCGCTTGAGTAGGTTGACGCGCATGAGGTTGACGAGGCTGGATTCGCGGTCGCTTTGCTTGAAGACTTTGGAATCGCTGCCGGCCACCGTCTGGTCGTAGAGCTTCTCGTAGTGCGGCCTTTTTGAGTGGAGCACGTATGCCAAGGGTGAGTAGCCCGAGAGGTGAAGCAGCCCGATCTGCTTGTTGATGTGTTTAAGGGCAGGATAAGACCCTTGTAGATCGACGTCTGGCTTGATGTTCTTCGGGGTCAGCCGGGTCGGGAACTTACCGACTTCCGCGGTGCCATAGTACTTTTCTATGTGCTTCCGGGAACGTGCGATGGTCAGGAGATCCAGCAGTCGGACATAGTCAAGTCCCAGGGCGCCGACGAGATCTTTGGCGTTGCGGCTTTCCGAGGGCTTATCCAGCCACGCATTGAACTGACGTTGGGCTCTCTGAAGGGTTTGATCGATGCTGCGGATACCCGCAGTGGCCAGTGCATCGTCTCGACCTTCGGTGGCGAACAGCACCTGATTGCGGAGGTCAGTCATTTTGGTGTTGACTGGCGTCGCGGAAAGCATGAGGACCTTGGTTTTGACGCCGGTCTGGAAGACATCCTGCATCAGCCGCTGGTAGCGGGTAATCCGGTCTTTCACGGGTGGGTTGTTGCGGAAGTTATGTGACTCGTCGATCACTACGAGGTCATAGTTTTCCCAGTTGATGGTTGCGAGGTTAATGCTGCCCGTGTAGCCACTGGTCCGGTTCAGGTCTGTGTGGTGAAGGACGTCGTAGTTGAAGCGATCCTCAAGAAGTGCATTCCGGCGGTCATTCTGCGTATAGATCGTCCAATTTTCCCTCAGACGTTTAGGGGCTAGGACCAGGACGCGGTCATTGCGGAGTTCGTAGTACTTGATGACTGCCAGTGCCTCAAACGTCTTACCCAGGCCGACGCTGTCTGCAATGATGCAGCCGTTGTAGCGTTCCAGCTTCTCGATCGCGCCGAGCACCCCGTCGCGCTGAAACTTGTAGAGCATGTTCCACACTGCGGAGTCGTAGAACCCTGTGTCCTTCTTGATGATGCTGTTTGCGTCAGTTTCATGGAGGAAGTCCTGAAATACTCGCTGCAAGGACAAAAGGTAAATCGACTCGGGGGTATTTGCGGCGTAAAGCTCCTCGAGCTTGGAGAGAAGTTCGTCCTTTGCTGGGCTGGAGTAGTCCGACGACTCCCACAACTCATTGAACTGTTCCAAGAACTCCCCGACAATGTACCCTTCGTCCGCGGTGATCATGGACAGGTTATCGCTCGGTACGACGCCCAAGGATTCAGCGGTGAACGGGGCGCCACGCATCGCAAACGGCCGTGTCTCGTTGTCCGTAAGGATCCACGTTTCCCCGGTGGAGGCCCTCAGGCTTTTGATCTCCGCGGTGTCCCGGAGCCACGCTGCACAGGCCCTGGCAACGGAGGCTTGCGTGAGTTTGTTGCGCAGAAGCGTTTCAAAGGGTGTGCCGTGGACCCCGATGGGAGGCTGCGCAGCAGCGTTATTGAACTGAAAGCCCGTGATGGGCGGCTCGGTGAGGAGGAACCGGGCTTGGCGTACCTCAGCAAGCTCCTTTTGGAGAGCTTCGAAGGCGTAGATGGAGAACAATCCAGAAAGCACAGAAACCGTGTCCCCTGTCTGCAGCTTCGACTTGAGGACCTCTACCGCGCGGCCCTTCCCCCTGTTGTTAATCAGCACTAAGCCAGAGTACCGGTTGGCCAGGAACGACGATTCTGGTTCACCTCATCGAAGACAGGATGCGAACGACCGCCATCTGAAACTGTGGCTGTTAGCAGAGGACTCTGCGCCGAACCGGTGGGGATGCTCACCCGTAGCGGAATGGTGCACGTCAAAAACGACCCTTTGTGCCCAGGCAGGCGGCGACGCCTGAACCTCTCCTTTTGTCAGTTTCAGAAGTCGTCTGCACTGGATCCCGCGGAAGTACGGGGCGAGTGCAGAGGACTGTTGACATCGGGTTGTCAGAAGTCCCGTGCACGGTCATCCAAATCTTCAGAAGTCCCGTGCACCAACAGCAGCAGTTAAGGAGTTCAATCCTTGGCGGTCTGCGTTGCCGGGACCCAGCGGTAGAGGGTAGGTACAGAGACGCCGAGGTTTTTGGCGACTTCCTTGGGCGGCGTGCCCTCGCTGAGGAGCTTTCGTGCGGAGCGGATTTTGGAATCCGTCATGATGCGTTGGCGGCCGCCGACCCTGCCTTGCTCCCTCGCCGCCCGCAGGCCGGCCTGGGTACGTTCGACCATGAGCTCCCGCTCCATCTGGGCCAGGGAGGCCATAACGTTGAAGAAGAAGCGCCCGGATGCGGTCGTGGTGTCGATTGCGTCGGTCAGGCTGATAAAACCAATGCCGCTGTCGCTTAACCCGCCGGCGAAGTCCAGCAGATCCTTCACGCTCCGCCCGAGACGGTCCAGCTTCCATACGACGAGGGTGTCACCGTTGCGTAGTTGGTCCAGTGCCTGGGCGAGTCCGGGTCGCGTGGCTTTGGTTCCGCTGATGGTGTCTTCATAGATGCGGTCGCATCCTGCAGCCCGCAGCGCATCGCGCTGGAGGTCAAGGTTCTGGTCCCGTGTGGATACTCTGGCGTATCCGATGCGGTGAGTAGTCATGTGGGGCGGTTCTCTTTCTCAAAACTCGATCCAGCCTTCTAGCTCGACTGTACAGTTTCGAGAACTATTTGTGAGAACAAGGGCCGATGGGTGGCGACTGTCGCCGCAAGGGTGTTTTCCCACAGAACGGCGCCGGTGTGCAGCTTGGGCTGCAGGCACCACCATTCTCGAATCAGCCTGTTCTTGAAATCCTTCGTTTGCGAGAACGACGACGCGCCGTTGCAGCAGCGAAGCGACTCGTGCAACTCGGTCTCTCCTTACCGCATCACGCAGCCGGGCGGGGACAATACATGCATGCGACTAGAACTGCTCCATATTGATGAGTGTCCCAATTCGGTCAAAGCGTACGAGCGACTTGAAGCAGCTCTGACCGCCTTGGGCCGTACCGATGTCGAAGTTCACATGCGCCTTCTAAAGTCCGTAACAGATATTGAGGGCACCGGATTTGCGGGTTCACCGACGATCACTGTCAACGGATCCGATATCTTCCCGGATGGAGCATCCGCCCGCGATTTGGCCTGCCGTATCTACATGACGCCCAATGGCTATGCCGGCCTGCCCACGATTGACCAGCTAACGGAGGCTTTAAGGACTAGTGGACTCTAACTCCGCCACCTGCTCGTGCTGCGGCAGAGTGATGCAGCGTCGGAAATTGCATGTCCTTGGGTCTAGGCCTTCCTACATATGCCGGCGGTGTGGCCTGTGGGTTGCCATCCGGTTCCGACCGGACAGCCCCGGACGACACTGAATACGGCGCTGCACGTACCTGGGTAGTCACTCCACACCTCTTACCGGACTTCGATAGCGCCCATCATGCCGAGGTCTTCGTGGTCAAGGATGTGGCAGTGGTAGGCCGAGCGGCCGCGGAAGTCCTTGAATGCCACCCTGACTTTCACGCGCCCGTTTGCGGGTACGTTCACCACGTCCTTCCAAATGGCCTTGTTCGTCCCTTGGCCGTTTTCCTCGATGATTTGCATCGGCCAGACGTGCAGGTGAAAGGGGTGGTCCATGGGACTGGTGTTGGTCAGCGTCCATTCCTCCACATTCCCGGCCGCTACCGTGGTGTCTGTTCTGGCCTCGTTGAACTCCCTGCCATTGATGGTGAAACGCATCATGCCCCCGTCCCCGCCCATCCCCATGCCCATGCCGGCGGCCAGGACGATCTGCCGGTGTGCCGCGACGGCGGCAGACCGAAGGTCTCCCAGCCCCCTCTGGGTGGGCACGGCCGCCAGGGCTGCGACCGGTTCGCCGGCCACGCGAAGGGTGGCCAGCGCGGCGCCGTCCGGCTGGTCTGCATTGTTGCGCGCTCCGGACCCCGGTCCCATCATTCCCGGCATGCCTCCCCGGTTCTGGTAGAGCGCGCGCAGCACGGAGTCCCCGGCCGTGGTGGTCACGAGGAGGTCCGCCCGGTTTCCGGGCGTCAGGAGAAGTTCATCCACTGTCTCGGGTGTCGGGAAGCGGCCGGAGTCCATGCCGAGGAGCTGCAGCTGCTGTCCGTCGAGCCGTAGACGGAGGTAGCGGGACACGCACGTGTTGATGATGCGCCACCGTTCGCGTTGTCCTGGGCGGGCACTGAATTGCGGGTTGCTTTGACCGTTGACCAGGATCAGTTCACCCTCCCGGCCCATCATTCGTTCCATCGCCGGGACTTCCGGGATGTTCCCCAGGCCGTCCAGGGTGGTGTCCGAAATGACCAGTACCCGCTCCGCACTTGCCTCGATGGGTTCAGGGTCCTCTACGATGATCGCTCCGAAGAGCCCGGCGAAGATCTGATCGGCCACCATGCCGTGGTGGTGGGGGTGATACCAGTACACGCCGGGTGGATGGTCCCCGGGAAGTTTGTATTCGTAGTCGAAGGTGCTGCCAGGTTCGACCGAGACGAAGACGTTGTCCCCGTTGCCCTCGGGGGAAACGTGGAGGCCGTGCACGTGCAGGTTGGTGGCCTGGGTCAGCTTGTTGACGAGCCCGATCTTCAGGACGTCACCGGCGCGTACGCGAAGTGTCGGGCCGGGGATGCCGCCGTTGTAGCCAAGGGCTGCGGCCTGCCGGCCTGCCAGCAGAATCTGTCCGGGCGCGGCTTCGAGCCGCACCTGCAGCTGGCCGTTGGTGCTTCGTTCCTCCGGAGGCTGGGTCAGGTCGCTTCCCGTAACGGGAGTCTGCTGCGACGACAGGGTCCAGATCATCCCGGCACCGCCGGCTGCTGTCCCCGCAATGCCGAGCCCGCCCAGCAGTACCGCCTGGCGGCGGCTGATGGGCTTCACTATGGTCCCTCACCGAGCACTTTGAGTTGCTCGCGGTATTGGTCTGCGGTGAGTTCTCCTCTCGCAAAGCGCTCGTCGAGGATCTGGCGGGCCCTGCTTCCTCCGGCGGGCGGCGGCCCGCCTGGCCCCGGGGGGCCTGGAGGGCCGTATCCATTACGGACGCCGCCGCCGAAGACTCTTACCGCCAGCAACACCAGCAGCGCGATCCCAATGAGCAGCAGAAGGGCCCAGAGCCACATCCATCCCATGCCTTGTCCGTAACCCCACATCATGATTTGTGCCTTTCGTTTCCAGAATTACTTCCGACTCTTCGCGCGGCCTCGGCTGACAGGTAGAGTCCGAGGTCCCGGTCCACCCGGGCCTGTGTTTTACGCATCCGCACCCCCGCCGGCGGAAGGTCGGCTGGTACCCAGACCGATGAAGTCAGGGGGTAGAACAGGCTGCTTCACCCCGGTGGCCGACCTCGGCGCAGCGTGCGGTCAGGAAGCGTCGGCGGGCCCGAACGTGACTCCGCCGTCGGTGGAGACCACGAGCCCGCTGGCCGTGGCGACCCAGATCGATGGGTTTGCCTCCGCGCCCTTCACTGCCGCCACAGCCTGGACCGTGTCGTCGATTTTGCCCTTCCGGGTCCAGGTCGCGCCGGCATCTGCCGAGGTGTGGACGGTCCCGTCGGGTTCGATTCCGACCGCCTCGGCGGGGCTGGCGAAAGCGGCGAACTGAACCACTGGTCCGGACTCCACCGTGGTCCAGGTCTTACCGCCATCCGTTGAGCGGCGGATCCCCTGTGGGGTGGTTGCCAGGACAGTGTCGCTGGTGGGGTTCCCGGCAAGGACGGCCGGGACGAAATCCACGGCCGCCGTGTTCCAGGTTTTCCCGTCCGGGCTGGTGCGCAGTGCGCCGTCGAAGCCGACGATCCCGGATTTGGTCGCGGTGAGCGCGTGGAAGTCGGACTCGCCCTGACGGGAGAGCTTTTCCCAGGTTTTACCGGCGTCGGTGGATCTGATCAGCCCGAGCGGGTCGGCCAGGTCGGAGCCCTCCCCGGGGTGTCCGGAAGCGTAGAGGACGCCGTGATCGGTGCCGCCGGTGAAACCCATCAGGTCATTGGTGGCGCCGATTTTGGCAGCGGGCTGCTTCGTGATGTCGAACAGGCCATCGTGGGTGGCCAGGAGCACCTGGCCGGTTGTGCTGACGCTCAGCCCGTGAACATGGGCATCCGGCAGGGGGCTGCTGCCGTTGCTGATTGCGGGGGAAGAGCCCGCCGGTACGGAAGACGGGCTGCATGCTGACAGGGCAAGGACGAGGCCTGCGCCGGCTGCCAGAACAGCTGTGGCGCGGACCCGGGGACGGGAGGGATTGGACATGGTGGCTCCAGGGATTCAGGTGGGGCATGGCATGGCAGGGGATGGGCGCCGGCCCGCGACGGGCCGGCGCCTAAGGGCACCGGTCAGAGGGTGGCCAGCAGCTCCTGCATTTCCTTGATTTCAGCTTCCTGGGCGGTCACGATGTCTTTGCTGAGTTGAATCGCTTCGGCATTCTTACCCTGGGACATTTCGGTCTGCGCCATCATGACGGCGCCCTGGTGGTGGACAACCATCTGCGTCAGGAAGAGCCTGGCCGCTTCGGTGCCCTGCGCGGCCTCGAGCTGCTTCATGTCGCCCGCGCCCATCATGCCGTCCATGGTGTGGCCGGCACCCATGGTCGCGGATTCGTTCCAGGTCTTGAGCCAGCCGGTCATCGTTTCGATCTCCGGTGCCTGGGCTGCTTTGATCCGTGTGGCCAGGTCGGTGACCGATGCGGGGATGTCCTTCTTCTGGAGCATCATCTCGCTCATTTCCACGGCCTGTTCGTGGTGCGGAATCATTCCCTGGGCGAACATGGTGTCGGCCTCGTTGTGTTCGGTAGCAGCGGCCGGGGCACTGCTGGACATCATCCCCGGGCCCATTCCCGGCATCGAACTGGCGGAGGAAGCCGGGCTGCTGGACGCGGGAGACGTGGCAGACGGTGCAGTGGGGCCGGTTGAGCAGCCCGCGAGGGCGAGTGCCGCTGCGATGGCGGTCGCGGAAAGGGGCAGAAACTTCGTGTTCATCATGGCTGTTTAAGTCCTTCAAGACATCAGGGGGCGCGTGAGCGCCAGGGGTGTGCATCGGTGATGCGCCCGGCTCAGAAGTGAGTCAGGCAGGGGCGGGCGCCGGTCTGGTCACAGCGCGGGGCCCTGTTTTACGTTCGGCTGATGCAGAGCTCGCCTGGCGAGGGGCTGCCGGGGAGATAGGACCACAGCCCGCTGATCGCGCTCTGCGTCCCTGTGTTGGTGTTACTGGCGATGACCCCGGTGCCCGGCAGCGGTGCGGCCAGAGAGGCCGTCTTCGCCGACGGGGTGCAGGCGGCGGTCATGGACTGCATGCTGGTGCAGTTATTCGAGTCCGTGCACTGCACAGTCCGGGCACCCGCTTCGTCCTGTGCTGCCGGCGTTTCCGGGGCGGAGGATGGTCCGGGAGGATGAACTCCGGTGTGGCCGGCGGGGGATGAGTCGTGATGGGCGCTGTCGGTTGCTGCCGCCGTGGCCGGGGAGTGCGTGGCATGGGTGGCGGTCATGACGTGCATGCCGAATATCCCGGCGATGAGGGCCAGGACCGCGGTAAGCAGGCCCGCACGGCGGAGGAACCGGATCGCGAAGGCGTGTGCCGGTGCGGTCATGACGGTCCTCCCTTCCTGTGGCGAGCTATCTGTTTCAAGGCTACCGGCCCTGTGGCAGGGCACTTACCGGTACAACGATCCTGTAAGGGACTTTGTTTCTGTCGCCGGCCGGTGGACGGGGTCGGGACGTTCGATCTTGCGGGTAAAACCCTGCGGGGACCACACTAAGGGCAACAGTTGCGGGACTTGGCGGAGGGCGGCGCTCATGGGCGGCGGCGGTGTATTCAGTATCGTGGTCGGGGTCGACGGTTCTGCCCCGTCGCGGCTCGCCATGGAATGGGCAATCACGGAGGCCCGGCTGCGCAACGGCCAGGTCAGGGCCGTGACCGCCTGGGAGTTCCCGCCCGTCACCGTCGGCATGGAAGGCCTGGTCTGGGACCCGGACGTCTTCCCTCAGACCGCACGCGAGCTCCAGAACGAGGCCCTGAAGCGCGTGGACAGCGAAGGCGTGACGGTGACCGGGGACGTCGTCCAGGGAAACGCGGCCGCCGTGCTCCTGCAGGCCGCCGGGAACGCTGACCTGCTGATTGTGGGTTCCCGCGGTCTCGGAGGATTCACCGGATTGCTGCTCGGCTCCGTGTCCACCCAGGTCCTCCATCACGCCCCCTGCCCGGTGCTCGTGGTCCGGAACCGGTCCCGGACCGCAGGCGAGGGATGAGTTACCCGTTGGCCCGCAAGGGGAACCCCTTCGGCGAAAGCAGCGGGCCGTGACCGGTGACCACTCCTCCCACCGGCATCCGCCGGCCGTCCCCGACGGCGGGACCGCTCCGGGGCGGACCGTCCGGGGCAGGCTCCACGGCCTGTGGCACACGGTGGTCGGAGCGGTGGGCCTGATCATGGGCCTCCTTCCACACGTCCTGCACCACATCGGACTGCTCGCCGGAACGGCCCTCGTGGCCGGATCCGGCGGCACCGCACTGTTCGGGGCACTCGGGCTTCTGGCATCCATTCCCATGCTGGTCCGCCTCTACCACCGGTTCGGCAGCTGGGTCGCACCAGCACTGGGACTACTGGTATTCGCCGCCATGTTCTCCCTGTCCGCGTTTGTCATCGGCCCGGCCATCAGCGGCACGGGAGCGGACATGACCCCGGGCCCGGGCCCGGTACTCACGCCGGGCCCGGTACCCACCCCGGGCCACACCAGCGGGCACACCGGAGGGCACTGAACGCCGTGGAAGCCCCCTTGGACACCCGGGAATCCAGGCCTTCACCTGCCAAGGACGTGGAAAGGCTACTTCGCGACGGTCAGGACGTAGCCGGAGGAGCGCACGGCCTCAGCCAGCGCCTCCTGGTCGGCGGTGCCGGTGACCCTGAGCCGCGACGTGCCGCCCGGGACCAGGTCAACCGTTGCCAGCTCGACGCCGGAGACCCCGGATACGGCGTTTTCGACGGTCTGGACGCAGTGTCCGCAGGTCAGCCCTTCCAGGGTGTACTGCGAGCCGGGAGCCTGAACCGCCGCTGCCGGAGCGGCATTCTGCGTTTCGTCAGCGGGGGAGCAGCAGCTGCAGCCGTGCTGCGCAGTGGAGGCCAGGGGCAGCTGGGTTCGTGTTTCGGTTGTTCCACACATGTCAGTTTTCCTTCGGAGCGAGGGATAAAGGGGGCTGTTGTGGTTGAACGGCTGTGGCGGCCTGGGGCCCGGACAAACCTCGTCACTGACAACACTCAAAAGATACCCCCTGGGGGTATGGGCCGCAAGAGCCTTCAGTATCCCTGCTATCCCTTTTCCTCGGAGGGCAGCGGTCCTGGCGTGGTTCAAAGGAGCCGCGGGCTCCCGGTTGAACCCTGAGGCCAGGCTCGCGCCCGTCATCTGGTTTAGAGTCCCGCGGGTCCTCCCGGGGACAGTGGCCGCCTGACCCGCAGCCCGCGGGGCCGGGGCAGGGGGATAAAAGACTCTGATGCGGCAGGCCGGGCGGGTTGATAATGAGCGGCAAGGGCACTCGTGCGCCTGCGCGCCGTCAGGAGGCAGCAATGGGCGCCCTGGGCAACATCCTGATGGGGCGCCAGGAGCGCTGAACGTCATCCGCCGCCATGGCAGGGCAGAAGCATTGACGCATACCCCTAGGGGGTATATGTTCGGCTTAACCGGAAAACGACGTCGCGGGCGGAAGCCCATACGCAATGAAGGTCCGGCTACGGGTGGAAAGAGCCCGGCGCCCTCCCCGGATTCCCTCATTTGCCAAAGGACTCACCTTGCCTTCCGACCCCAGCCCCGCACCCGATCACCAACCGGCACCGGCCACCAGGCGCAGCCGGCCTGCTGATCCGGCCGTCCCGCCGGGCAGCACCTGCGCTGAAGGAGGAGCGGTGCCCAAGCTTCTGAAACGCACCGTCGTGGAAGTCCGCGGCCTCCAATGGGCCACCTCAAAGGCGGTTGTGGAACACGTCCTGCTGCAGCGGCCCGGAGTCGCTGCCGTGGACGCGAATCCGGTCGCCCAGACCGCGACCGTGAGCTTTGACCCGTCCGTTACCTCCGTGGAACAGATCTCCGGGTGGATCCGGGACTGCGGATACCACTGCCGGGGCGAAGCGGTCCCCGACCACATCTGCTACCCGATGGACGAGACAGGACCCAGACCCGGGACGGAGCATGACACCGCCGGCAGGGCCGGCCATCCGCCGTCCGGACACGTCCACCCGGGTGCAGCACATCCAATGGAACATATACACCCGACGCAGCCTGATCACCAGGGAATGCACCCGGTCCGGGCGCCGGAAACGGCGGAACCCCACCCCGGGCATGCCCACCCCGCAGCGGACAGTCATGCCGGCCACGGCCCGGCCCCGCACGGCGCGATGCCCCGCACCCCGCAGGACACGATGGGCCACGGCGGACACCACGGCGGAATGTCGATGGATGACATGGTCAAGGACATGCGCAACCGGTTCCTGGTCGCAGCGATCCTGTCAGTAGGCGTGACGCTCTGGTCCCCGATGGGCCGGGACATGCTCGGCTTCACCGCGCCCACCCCCTTCGGGCTCCGTGACGACGTCATGGCCCTGATCCTGTCCCTTCCCGTCATCTTCTACTCGGCATGGATCTTCTTCGACGGCGCCTACCGGGCACTCAAAGCCCGCACCCTGGACATGATGGTCCTGGTCGCGATCGCCGTGGGTACCGGGTGGCTTTACAGCGTCTGGGTCACCTTCACCGGCGGCGGTGAGGTGTTCTATGAAGCGGCCACTGTCCTGACATCCTTCGTGCTGCTGGGTCACTGGTTCGAGATGCGCGCACGCGGCGGGGCGAACGAGGCCATCCGCACGCTGCTGGAGCTGGCCCCGCCGGTCGCGGTCGTCATTCGCGACGGCGAGACGGTCGAGATCCCCACCTCAGAGGTCCAGACCGGGGACCTGCTGCTGGTCAGGCCGGGATCGAAAATCCCGGTTGACGGGGAGGTTGAGGACGGCCAGTCAGAGGTCGATGAGTCCATGGTCACGGGCGAGAGCCTTCCGGTGACTAAGACCATCGGCTCGGAGGTCATCGGCGCCTCGATCAACACCACCGGCACGATGCGGGTCCGGGCCACCAAGGTCGGCGCCGACACGGCCCTGGCGCAGATCGTGGCCCTCGTTCAGGAAGCCCAGAACTCCAAGGCACCGGGTCAGCGGCTGGCCGACAGGGCCGCGTTTTGGCTGGTCCTGGTCGCCCTGATCGGCGGGACCCTGACGTTCGCCGCCTGGCTCGCCCTCGGCGCCGGCGTCCAGACGGCCCTGCTGTTCGCGATCACCGTTGTGGTGATCACCTGCCCCGATGCCCTCGGGCTCGCCACGCCGACGGCCATCATGGTCGGCACCGGCCTCGGCGCCAAACGTGGCGTCCTGTTCAAGAACGCCACTGCCCTGGAAGTCTCTGCCCGGATCGACACCGTCGTGATGGACAAGACCGGGACCCTGACCAAGGGCGAACCGGAAGTCACCGACGTCGTCGTGGAGGGAATCGGCGAAAACGAACTTCTGGCCCTGGTCGCCGCGGTGGAGCAGGAATCCGAACACCCGCTTGCTGCGGCTGTGGTCCGGCACGCCCGCGAACACGGTGCACCCGTCCTGGCGGCTTCGGATTTCCTCAATGTTCCCGGGCACGGGGCCGGCGCTTCCGTGGACGGGCGCCGGGTGCTGGTCGGCAACCGCAGACTCATGGCCAACGAAGGCATCGACCTGGGCCCGCTGGCCGCCGTGCGCGATGAACTTGCCGACACCGGACGGACCGCCGTCCTCGTCGCTGTCGACGGCAAGGCCGCCGCGGTGATTGCTTTGGCCGACGCCGCGAGGGAAACCGCGGCCGCGGCGGTCGCGGCCCTGCACGAGGCCGGGATCGAGGTCGTTATGCTCACCGGAGACAACGAAGCGACCGCCCGGCGGATCGCCGGCCAACTGGGCATTGACACCGTCATCGCCGAGGTGCTCCCGGGAGACAAATCGGCCAAGGTGGCCCAGCTGCAACAGGCGGGGAAGAAAGTCGCCATGGTCGGCGACGGCGTCAACGACGCCCCGGCCCTGGCCCAGGCCGACCTCGGCATCGCGATCGGCGCCGGCACCGACGTGGCCATCGAAACGGCCGACGTCGTCCTGATGCGCTCGGACCCGCTGGATGTGCCCATCGCCCTGCGGATCGGCAAAGGCACCCTGCGGAAGATGCGCCAGAACCTGGGCTGGGCCGTGGGATACAACGCGATAGCCCTGCCCATCGCGGCAGGGGTCTTCGCTTTCGCCGGCCTTGTCCTCAGCCCGGAGATTGCGGCCCTGTCGATGTCCGGGTCCAGCTTCCTGGTCGCCGTCAACGCCCTGCTGCTCAAGAGGCTCAGGCTGCCCCGGCCGGAAACACCCGAGGCCACCACCGCGCATGCTGACCGGCCGCTGGCCCCGGCCGGTAACCGCTAGGCGACCGCGGCCATGGACCTCCGCCTCATCTCCCGTGTGTTGTTCCTGCGGGCCGCATGGCGGAGGCGGGACCACTGGGACGCAGCCCAAATCACTGCCCACCAGGACCATGCCCTGCGGGAGCTGCGCCGCGCAACGTACGCCGGCTCGGAGTTCTACCGGCGCCATCACGCCGGCCTGCACGATGCCCCTCTGGGCCAGCTGCCGTCCGTGACGAAAGCGGACCTGATGGCCCACTTCGACGAGGCCGTCACCACACCGGACCTGAGGCTGGCGGATCTGGAGAACCACCTTCTGTCCCTGACGCAGAGCGGGGGAGACCCGGGGCGGCCGTGGAAGGGCCGGTGGTGGGCGGCGGCGACGGCCGGCACCACCGGCCAGCGCGGGACCTTCATCTGGAACCGCACCGAATGGGGCACGATCCTGGCCTCCTACGCCCGAGCCAACGATTGGGCAGGGATCTCCGCCGGCCTGACCCGTCCCCTGAAAATGGCATTGGTGAGCTCCCGCGTCCCCACACACCAGTCCGCAGTCGTCGGTGCATCGCTGCGCTCCGGGCTCGTCCCCAGCCTTCGCCTGGACGTCACGGCGCCCTTGGATGAGACGGTCGCCGCGCTGAACAGGTTCCAGCCCAGGGTCCTCGTCGGCTACGCCTCAGCACTGAAACCACTGGCGGCAGAGCAGCGGGCCGGCCTGCGCATCGCCCCCCAGGGCGTGATGTCCGCCTCCGAAGTGCTCAGCCCACACACCGCATCGGAACTGGAGACGGCATGGGGAAGCGCCCCCTTGGATGTCTACGCCGCCACCGAAACGGCCGGGATAGCCTCCCCCTGCACCTACCGGAACCGCCACGTCTACGAGGACCTGCTGATCATCGAACCCGTGGACCAGAACGGAAACCCCGTGTCCCCGGGAACGACCGGGGCGAAGCTGTTGGTCACCGTCCTGTTCTCCCGCACGCTGCCGCTGATCCGCTACGAAATGTCCGACACCGTGAGACTGGGCGGACGGGGCTGCCCCTGTGGACGCTCCTTTACTTTGATGGAGGACATCGAAGGGCGGATCGAAGACGTCCTGCAGCTGCCAGGCAAGGCAGGGAAGGTAAATGTCCATCCGATCGTGTTCCATCACGTCCTCGACCAGGCCGCCAACTCGGGGTGGCAGATCATTCAGGAGGCCGCAGGGCTACGGGTCCTCGTGGTGGGCCTCGCTCCTGGAGCCTCGATCCAAGGGGTTTCGACTGCCGTAGCCGGCGCGCTCAAAGAAGTCGGTGTAGTAGACACCCCGGTGGACGTACACGTTGTTGAACGCGTCGAACGCACCGCTTTGGGGAAAGCACCCTTCGTGCTGGGTCTAAAGGGCCGGCGATGACAAGTTGGTCCTCCTGAAGCAAACCCCCGAGCGGGCCATTCGGCCAGGCGTCTGGCGGGGCCCGGCCAGGTCCCTGGAGACGATGACCATCCAAACGGTGAAGTCGTTGTGCCAAATCTCCAGTTCCATCGCCTTCCGAAAGGCTCCATGACCGTCCGGTGGCGTTGACGGAATTGCCCAGGTTCGAGTGCAGGCGACTCCTGACACGGAAGCGTTGGAAGTCGTCTGCACAAACCTGCAACCCAAACGCAGGTGTCCACGAAAGAGGTAGCATTAGTGCATAGACATGCACGTATGCACTTAAGGGGTTTGGTTGATGTTGTCAGTTCTGCGAAATGTCACGTACCGGCGGCTGTTTGCCGCGCAGATCGTGGCGCTGATTGGTACCGGTCTGCTGACGGTGGCGCTGGGCCTTCTGGCCTATGACCTGGCCGGCAGCAACGCCGGCGCGGTGCTCGGGACTGCCCTGACGATCAAGATGCTCGCTTATGTGGGTCTCGCCCCGGTGATCAACGCATTGGTCACGCGGTGGCCAAAGAAGCGGGTCCTGATCGGTGCTGACCTGATCCGGGCCGCCATGGCGCTCTCCCTGCCCTTCATTACCGATGTCTGGCAGATCTACATCGTGATCTTCCTGCTCCAGTCCGCGTCTGCGACGTTCACCCCGGCGTTCCAGTCCCTAATTCCCACCATCCTGAAAGATGAGAAGGACTACACCCGGGCGCTGTCCCTGTCCCGGCTCGCCTATGACATGGAAGCCCTGGTCAGCCCCGCCATCGCGGCACTGCTGCTGACCGCGCTCAGCTACAACAACCTCTTCCTCGGCACCGTGGGAGGGTTCCTGTTCTCGGCCTTCATGGTCGCCATTACCGTGCTGCCGAAAGTCCCGGCAGCGAGTGGGCAACAGACTTCGCTGTGGCACCGGACCACCCTGGGTGCCAGGATCTTCTGGCGGAACCGGCGCCTACGCTCCCTGCTGGCCCTGAACTTGGTTGTGGCCGCGCCGACGGCGTTAGTCCTGGTCAACACCGTCGTTTACGTCCGTGACGTCCTGCACCGGCCCAACACAGACCTTGCTCTGGCGTTGGCCTGCTTTGGCGTCGGTTCCATGATCGTGGCCCTGTCCGCCCCGCGGGTCCTGGACCGGTTCGGGGACCGGCCCGTGATGCTCACCGGCGCCGCCGTGATCCCGTTCGTTCTGGCCGGAGCGGCCGCCCTGACGCTGCTGGGCGTCCCGGGCATGGGCTGGTGGCTGCTGCTGAGCCTGTGGTTCCTGCTCGGCGCCGCGAACTCCACCATTCTCACGCCCTCGTCCCGGCTGCTCCGGGACGCCTCCACCGAGGAGACCCGCCCGTACGTCTTCACGGCCCAGTTCTCCCTCTCCCACGCCTGCTACATCCTGACCTATCCACTGGCCGGCTGGGTCGGGGCGGTCGCTGGTTTGGGCTGGGCCGCGCTGGCGCTGACAATTATTGCGATGATAGGCAGTGTAGGAGCATTCCTGTCCTGGCCCCGGCACACCTCCGGGGTCGGCCAGCGACCGGCAGAGAAGGAGCAGAGCGATGAGCAGCCAGTCCCACAGCGCATCTAGCCCCGCCCCTGACGCAGCTTCGCTGGTACACCCGGTCACGCCGGGACCGCAACTGCTGGAAACAGCTGCCGGAACGCTGCGGATGCTCGCCGAGCCGACCCGGCTGAACCTCCTCTGGCAGCTCACCGAGGGCCCGAAGACGGTCACGGAGCTTACAGTCGCGGTCGGAGCGCCCCGGACTGTGACGAGCCAGCATCTGGCCAAACTCCGGCTTAGCGGCCTTGTGGACACCCGTAAAGATGGCCGCCACGTTATCTATTCCCTCCGTGACGGGCACCTCGTGAGGCTTATCCGCGAGACCATCAACCACGCAGATCACCGGATTACTGGCGAACCCACCCACGGCTGACCGGCCTAGGTTCGAGTGCACGCCACTTCTGACATCGGTGCAGACGACTTCTGAAAATGACACCTCTCGACAGCTCTTTGATCGGCTAAGGTGAGTCAGAACTCGATTACGAAAACAAACTTAGTCAAAACTGGCGCTCTACCGTTTTTGACGACCTTAGGGGGAGACCTGGACGCCGTAGAAGTGGTGAAGGTGACGGGGGCTGTGATTGCAGCGCTGGGCGTGGTGGCCACATTCTTTTGGAAGGTCTTTGAGAACAATCAGGAGATACGTGCCCACAGTTTTGCTACTAGGGCGTTTGCCCTAGCAAAGACCATTGGCGAGCAGTACGAGCAGGGAGACCTGTCAGGGAGAGTTGCACAGGTGGAGGAGGCTGCCACTCTCCGCCTCCGCCTCCTGGCTTCCGGTAACAAGGCAACCGAGCGATATCTCGAGTTGCTGCAGTCACGCCCCCGGAAAGTTCCTTGGGGTAAGCGGAAGATTCATTGGGTCGACGCATTGATGTATGCCTCCATATTTGTCCTGCTGGGCGGAGCTGTATGGAGCATCCCTAAGGTCATCCACAATCTTGGAAGCACATGGGAGGTTGCCTTGTTGTTCCTGGGTTGGTCCTTCGTATTGCTCGGATTCGGGATGGCAGGTGCCGTAATCAGTGTCGTGTTTCAAAGGTGGGTCAGAAAACGCAAAGCCTTGCCGAACGAAGACCTGCTAGAGGAATTCGAACGCTCACGTTCAGGGGCGTCATGACGCCGGCTCTCATAGGTTATGCGCGGGTAAGTACGACCGAGCAGTCAGTAGACCTGCAAGTGGACGCACTGCATGCGGCCGGGTGCTTTCGCATCTGGACGGACTACGCATCGGGTGCCACCCAGGAGCGGCCCCAGTGGCAGGACTGTCTGGATCATCTGCAGCCGGGCAACATCCTGGTGGTCAATGACCTATCGCGGCTGGGACGCAGCACGGCCGACTTGGCGGGCATTGTGAAGACGCTGGCGGACCGGCATATTGGCTTCCGGTCGCTGACTGAGACCTGGCTGGACACCACGACTTCTCAGGGCGTGCTGATGTTCCACTTCTTTTCGGCCATCGCCGAGTACGAACGGAACCGGCTGCGCGAGCGGACTATGGCTGGCCTCGCCGCCGCCAGGGCCAGGGGACGTGTGGGCGGCCGGCCCACGAAAATGACACCCGACAAGGCTGACACAGCGCACCGGATGCGCGGCCAAAAGCGCACGATCCGCGACATCGCCAAGACCATCGAGGTCAGCGAGGCCACCGTCGTTCGTGAGCTCGCACGGCAACGGAAGAGCCTGCAGGCACCGCAGGAGTAGGGGTGCGGCTGTTAATCCATCGGTGCCTTCGCTAGCGTGGAGGCAAACGGAGGGGGACGGCGCACATGGCACCGAGGAAATCTAAGAACCACATTGAGGGCCAGATGAGTCTGGAGTCCTTGTGGGCCGAACCGGAAGAGGTAGTCAATGAACGAGCACGGCAGACACGCCATGGAAACCATGAAGAAGCACGATCCGGAGAGCTTCGCGCAGATAGCGGACCCCGAGACACACTTTTCGACCTTGGGGGAGGAGATTCAGCAGGCGATCTGGGATCTCAGCGAGGAACTGACACCGACCAGGGGTTCGGAACCGCCGATGGAGTACATCGGGCTGGCGAACATGGCCAAGCTCCGGGCACGCGAGATGGTGTACCAGGAGATGATCTACGCCAGCCTTCCCGCGGAGCCGGAGGAGATGGAGCCGACCTACGGGGCCCAGGAGGACGAGGAGAACTAGAGGCCAAACCTCAGCCGGAGCCGGCAGCGGTTGCGGCGGCCGGACGGTTCCGCCCAGCATCCCAGGCCGACCTTGCCCCATCAGGACAGAAAGCCCGCTTCGCAGCAAACGTAGGAGCAATCCGCATCGTCCGGGAGCTGGAGGACCAGCAGAGGCCGGCCACCGAGGCAGAACAGCGTTCCCTGGCGCGATGGTCCAGCTGGGGAGCGGTGCCCCAGCTGTTCGATAAGACCGAATGGGCGGCCGAGCGCGCCCAGCTGCAGGAAGTCCTGAGCGAACGCGAGTATGCCGCAGCGTCGCGGACCACGACGAACGCGTATTACACCGACGCCGCCCTGGTAAAGGAAATCTGGTCCGCCGTCGACCGGCTCGGCTTCACCGGGGGAGAGGTGCTGGAACCCGGATCCGGCGCGGGAACGTTCATTGGTTTGGCCCCGGAGGGCGCCCGGATGACCGGCGTGGAGCTTGATCCGCTGACCGCCTCTATTTCCCGGGGCCTGTATCCCGACGCGACGATCCGCAGCGAGTCCTTCGCGGACACCCCGATCAAGACCAATTCCTTTGACCTTGCCGTCGGCAACGTCCCGTTCAGCAAGAACACGCTTTACGACAAGACCCACAATGCCGACTCCCGGCACTCCATGCACAACCACTTCATCCTCAAGAGCCTGGCCGCGGTGAAGCCCGGCGGCTACGTCGCCGTGCTGACCTCCAGCTTCACCCTGGACGCAACCAACCCCACCTCGAGGCGGGAGATGAGTGCAATGGCGGATCTGGTGGGCGCCGTGCGCCTGCCCACCGGCGCCCACCGGCGAGCTGCCGGCACTGAAGCACTCACTGATCTGCTGCTGCTGCGCAAGCGCGAGCCGGGCCGGGAGCCTGCCAACACGGACTGGGAAACTGTCGGGCCCGTCATCATCGACGGCCGCGACGTGAAGGTCAACAACTACTTTGACCTGAACCCGCAAAACGTCCTCGGGCAGATCACCGTTGGGAACGGCATGTACGGCGAGGCAACCGTCAGCGTCAAAGCCGACGACCTCGCCGCCGTCCCGCAGCTGCTCGCCCAGCGGCTCGACGCCGTTGTCCAGGAAGCACTGGACCGCGGCCTGAACCACGCCCCTGCCGAGCCTGCCCCGGGGAAAACCCCAGCCGCACTCCTGCCGGCCACGGGGCAGGAATGGGACGGCACCATCACCGCCCAACAAGACGGAACCTTCACCGTTGCCCGTGCAGGGGAACAGGTTCCGTTCCCGGTACCCAAAGCGCACGCTGCGGAGCTTAGCGACCTGTTGGGGATGCGGGACGGCGCACGCGCCCTGCTGGAGATGGAAGCTTCCGACAGCGAAGACACCCCGGCGATGTCGGCTCAACGAACCGCCCTGGCTGACCAGTACACGGCATATGCCGCCAAATATGGACCGCTCAACCGCTTCACGGAATCTGTCCGCACGGACAAAGAAACGGGCGAAGACATCATCACCCGCCGTGCAGCACCCGCCGTGCGGATCCTGCGCCAGACGGACCCCTTCGGAACTCTGCCGCCGGCCCTGGAGAAGTTCAACGAGGAGACGCAGACCGCGACACCCGCGGCTCTGCTTCAGCATCGGCAGGTAGTGGCCCGCAAGCCACTCATGGGTGCGGACACCGTTGACGAAGCCCTTGCCATCGCCCTGGACACCTACGGTGCCCCGGAACTGGAACAGATCGCGGACCTGCTGGGCGTCACGGAAGAGGAAGCCCGCGAGCAGTTGGGCACGCTCGTGTTCGATGACCCGGAAACCGGCAAGCTCGTCACCGCACCGGAATACCTGTCCGGGAATGTCCGGACCAAGCTCGAAGCTGCCCGCGCTGCGGCGGCCGAGGACGACCGCTTGAGTGTGAACGTTACCGCGCTGGAGGAAGTCCAGCCGCCGCGGGTCGGCATGGAAGACGTCGAGGCGCGCATCGGTGCGGTCTGGATTTCCCCCGAGGAACACCAACGCTTCGTCCAGGACATCCTGGCCGATCCCAACGCCAGCGTGACCAGCGTCGGCAGCGGCATCTGGCGGGTCAAAGCCAACCGTGGGACAGTCCGTTCCACGAACGAGTGGGGGACGGGCCGCCGGCCCGCCCCGGACCTGCTGCAAAGCATCCTGGAACAAAAGAGCATTCAGGTCGAGGACAAGAACGAGGACGGCAAACCGGTCGCCAACCTCGAAGAAACCGAGGCGGCCCAGGAAAAGGCCGAGGCCCTGCAGGAACGCTTCGCCGAGTGGGTCTGGGAAGACCCCGAACGTGCCAGCCGGCTCATTGACGAATACAACCGCCGCTTCAACTCCCTGGCCCTGCGCGACTACACCAAGGAAGGGGGCCGGCTGACCCTTCCGGGGCTGGCTAAGACCTTCACCCCGCATCCGCACCAGCGCACTGCCGTGGCGCGCATCATCTCCGAACCGGCCGTGGGCCTCTTCCATGAAGTCGGTGCCGGCAAGACCGCCGAAATGGTGATTGGAGCGATGGAACTCAAACGCCTGGGCATGGCCTCCAAGCCCATGGTTGTCGTCCCGAACCACATGCTGGAGCAGTTCACCCGCGAGTGGCTGGAACTGTACCCGCAGGCCCGCCTGCTCTCGGCAGGGTCCGATGACATCAAGACCAACAGCGGAGACCTGGCCGCGCGCCGGCAGTTCGTCGCCCGCGCCGCGGCGAACGACTGGGACGGAATCATCATGACCCAGCAGGCCTTCAAGAGCATCGGCGTGAAAGCCGAAACCATTGAGGCCTACCAGGAGTCGATCATCGCCGACGTCCGGCAGACCATCGTCAACGCCCAGGCCGAGGGCGAAGACCGGACCACGGTGAAGAAGCTTGAAACAAAGCTCCAGGCCGAAGAAGAACGCATGAAGAAGCTCATGGACACCGCGCCGGACCTTGGACTGACATTCGAGGACACCGGGGTGGACTACCTGTTCGTGGATGAAGCCCACGACTACAAGAACCTGCGCACGGTCACCAACATCAAGGGCGCAGAAATCGCGGGCTCCATCCGGGCCACCGACATGCACCTGAAGCTCGAATACCTGCGCAGCACCCACGGGGAACGCGTCGTCACGATGGCGACCGGCACACCGATTGCCAACTCCATCACCGAAGCCCACGTCATGCAGCGCTACCTGCGCCCGGACCTGCTCCAGGCTGCCGGCGTGGAGAACTTCGACGTCTGGGGAGCGACATTCGGGGAAACCGTCACCGCCATCGAGATGGACGCCGGAGGCCGGCTGAAGAACAAGCCGCGCTTCGCGAAATTCAAGAACGTCCCCGAGATGCTGCGGTCCTTCCACGTCTTCGCCGACGTGAAGCTCGCCGAAGACCTGACCTACCTCGAAAAGCCGGACCTCGCCCGCCGGCCCGGCGACGGGGAACGGCAGCCGGAACTGGTGCTGATCCCGCAACCGCCCGAACTGGCCGAATACATGAAGGGCCTCGCGGACCGGCTGGATTCCCTCTCCGGCTGGGCTGAGAAGGGCGCGGACAACGCCCTCTCCGTCTACAACGACGGCCGCAAAGCCGCACTGGACCTGCGCATGGTCGGCATCGAACCAGAATCCGGGACGAAGCTGGACCACGTGGTCGCCAAGACCCTGAAAGTCTGGGAGGAGAACCGGGAGAACGAGTACGAAACCAGCTTCGAATCGGGGATCCCTTCAGCGAACAAGGGTGCGCTGCAGATCATCTTCTGCGACCTCAGCACACCTTCGAAGAACACCGGACCCGACGGCAAACCGGTCTGGACCGCCTACCAGCAGATCAAGGACCAGCTCGTTGCCGGCGGCATCCAGGCAGAGCAGATCCGGTTCATCCAAGACGCGCCCAAGCCCGAGCAGAAAGCCCAGCTATTCGCCCAATGCCGCACCGGCGAAGTAGCCGTGCTGATCGGCTCCACCGCCATGATGGGGACCGGCGCCAACGTCCAGCTCCGCGCCAAAGCGATCCACCACGTCACGTGTCCCTGGCGGCCGGCTGACCTGACCCAGCGCGACGGGCGCATCATCCGTCAACGGAACGCCAACGCGGAGGTCCACAACTTCCAGTACGCCACCGTCGGCAGCTACGACAGTGCCGCCTGGGATGGGATCCAGCGCAAGGCCACCATGATCCAGCAGGTTCTCCGCGGACGCCTCGACATCCGCGAGATCGAGGACGTTGGAGACCTTGCCCTCAACGCCGCACAGATTAAGGCAGCTACCAGCGGCAACCCGCTGGTGATGGAGAAGATCGAGGCCGACGCCGCCCGGACCAAACTCGAACGGCTCAAACGAGCCCACGAGAAAGGACAGAGCACCCTCTCCTGGACACGGGCCGCGGCCGAAACCAGCATCACCAAAGCCGAAAGCAAGCTGCCCGCACTGCAGGCAGCTCTCCCGCGCATCACCCCGACCGCAGGGGATGCCTTCACCGCGACCATCGACGGCAAGAGCTACACCAAACGCCCGGAGGCCGTCGCGGCCATCTCTGAATGGGTTCGTACCCACACGCCGGAGTACGGAAACTACTACCGCCAAAAGCAGGACCACGGCACCATGGCCACCCTCGGCGGCCACGAGCTGCAGGTCCGAAACGCGGCCGACGACTCCCGGCTCGGTTCTTACCAGGACCTCGCTGTCACCCTCAAAGACGTGCCCGCACCACCGCTTGTCTTTACCCGACTGGAGCTGCTGGAAGGAAGCGCCGGCATCATCACCCGGCTGGAAAACAAAGTGGCCGGGCTTCCCGATTACGAAGCCCAGCTGCGCCAAACCATCACGGAAAAACAGGCGGTGCTTGCCGACGTCGAGAGCCAGGCCGGGAAACCGTTCAAGTACGAGGCCAAACTTGTCACCGCCCGCGCGAAGTGCGCGGAACTGGATGGGAAGCTTAGGGCCTCCATTGAGCCACCGAAGCAGAACTCCGCCGACGCGCCTGTCGTTGCGGATGTCGTCGATCCTGCATTGGCACGATTTCGGAAGCTCCACGACGCCAGCTTCCCCACAGCCCCCAGCCCCAGCCGTCCATCACCGGCATCAACCCAGGCGCCTTCAACCAAACACCCACACCACGAGAGAATCGGAGGGCTGGAACGATAGATCATCCGTCCCTCAGGAACTCGGCTGGAATGACTCCGGAAGCTCCACGGCGGCCGGGGTAAGTTCCGGGCGAACGCGCTGGAAACGCAGGGAGGTCTTTCCCGGCTAGACGGCGGATTCTTCCAAGGCGTGCGGAACTGGCAGCCGACTCAGCCATTCCCTGGCGTCATCCATAGAGGTGAAGTATCCGTGCGGGCACTCCTGTTCCCGCAGCAAAGCCGCAGCCATCACTCGGTCGACCACCGTGGCGCCGACCAGGGCCACGGCGGAAACAAAGCGCAGCCCCAACAGCGTCTCTCTCGCCCCCGGACTCATGCAAACGTCCACGACCTCGACGAGGATGGGCTGCAGACCGGCGGCTCCGGTCACGCCCTGGACGGCCGTGACGACGGCTTCAGCGTCAGCTGCGGACACCGCAGAGCCCGGCGTCCACCTCAGATGGAAGGTGCCCTCCGTATCCACGCTCAAGGATGCGTTTGTGCAGGTCAGCGCGATTTCCAACATGATTTTTTCCCCCAGTGTTTCGATGAGGGTAGCGGATCCCGTGGCATAAAAGTGATTTACTGAACAATCTTTTGGCCGGGACGCCGAAGCGAGAACACAAGGGGCTTTCCGGGGCATCCGCAGTCATGCCTGCATCGCCTCCACCGCAGCTCTATTCCGCGGACTGTGCAGGGGCGGCTAAACGCCCGAAGGTGACGGTCCCACCACCGTGATGCCTACCAAAGACGCATGTAAAAACCCCTAGAAATCAAGGCGCAACCCCTATTCATTCAGTTGAATGATTGTTAGAATTGAGGTAGCAAGCCAGCCAGTCGAACCTAACTAACGTGATACGAAACAGAGGACTGAAAATGACTCTCACCATCTACACCAAGCCCGCCGGATGCTTTGGCTGCACCAAGACCAAGCAGATATTCGCAGCAGCCGGCATCGACTTCCACGAGGTGGACGTCACCAGCAACCCGGCCGCCTTCGAGTACATCACCGAAGAGCTCGGCTACTCCCAGGTCCCGGTCGTCGTCTACGACAAGGACGGCACCGAGAACCACTGGTCCGGTCTGAACCCGGGCGGGATCGAGCAGATCATCACCATCGAATCCGCCGGCCGCGTCCGCGAAGCCTAGAAACCATCACAGGAAGAAGGCATCCCATGTCAGGCGATACCAGCATCACAGTGATCGGGAACCTCACTGCCGACCCGGAGCTGCGGTTCACCCCATCCGGTTCGGCCGTCGCGAATTTCACCATCGCTTCCACGCCCAGGGCGTTCGATTCCCAGCGGAAAGAATGGGTGGACGGGGAGACGTTGTTCCTGCGGGCGAGCGTCTGGCGAGAGGCGGCCGAGCACGTCGCGGAATCCCTGACCAAAGGCACGCGCGTGATCGCAGCGGGGCTGTTGAGGTCACGCAGCTATGAGACGAAGGCGGGGGAGAAGCGCACCGTGATCGAACTCGAAGTTGAGGAGATCGGCCCGTCCCTGCGGTACGTTGCCGTTAGCCGTGGGTTCACGAAATCTGAAGCCCCCTCCGGCGTGAACTCAAGCGTCGAGGCTTCGGCGTAGGGCTGGGGGTGCGTGGGTTCGCGAAGTTTGCGTCCCTCGGGGAACAGTTGGTGGTCGTTTCATTTGACGGGACTGCACTTGAGCGCATCCCGTGCGACGGGCTCAGGCGTTGGCCAGGTCTGGGTGGGTCAGGACAGCGGAGTAGCGACTGGCGCCGGCGATGCTGAGACCGAACATGTCGCAGAGGCGTCGTATGTCGCCGCCGCTGGCGTGTAGTTCGTGGAGGATCCGGTCTTCGCGGGCTTCCTGGGCGGTCATGCCCATGGAGGTGGTGATCCACTGATAGCCCACGGCAGAGGTATCGAGGGCGGTGTGTCGGCTGATGAAAACGTGGGGGTTCCTGGTGATAGGCCAGCGCTGTTCGCGGTAGGTCAGCCACGTGCCCAGGCGGTCCTGGACTGGTTGGGCGAGCAAGATGGTGCGCCCCTCGAGGTGGAGGCGGCCGTCGTGGATGTCGGTCAGGTGCAGCTTCCGCAGTTGGCCGGATCGCAGTCCGTGGAAAGCGACGATCGCAGTGAGGGCCGCCCGCGCGGGGTCTGCGGAGTTGAACGCTTCGCGGAGCACGGACGAGTCCACAGGCATGGGTTGGCGGGTTTCGTGGGTGCCGGTGCGTATCGGGCCGATCGGGTTGAAGAAGATGACGCGGTGGCTTTTGAGGACACGGAACAGGCATCGGAGCCCCTGCCCCATCCTGGCGCGCGGATTTCCGGAGCCGGGGAGGACATCCTGGACGTCGTCGGTGGTGAGTTCCCGGAGAGTGGTGTGTCCGGACGCTGCCCAGGAACGCAAGGCGGGCAGGGACCAGCGCAGGTACAGCCGGGCAGTTTGTTCCGACCGGGGTTTGCTGCGGGGAGGGGTACTGCTGCCGTTGATCATGACCGTGTACCAGCGGCTGAGCTCGATCCTCATCTGCTCGGGCAGTTCAGCGACGGCGGTGCTGAACCACTTGTCCACGGTGGGTTCGCGGTCGTCCTCGAGCAGGCCAGCCGCCGCGCAAACCTCCAGGAGGCGCAACGAGGTTCCGATTTGCTGCAGATCAATAATGTCGCTGGCCCGCAGTGGTGCACCCGGTGTGTCCTGCAGGCCGAGGGCAATGGCGAGTCCGCGCCGGGCTCGTTTGGTCGCGGTCAGGCTCCACCCGTGCGTCTTGGCGTAGTCGATGAGGAACTCATCCAGGAAGGCCGCCATCGCCGGTTCCGCGGGCGTCGGGAATCCGCAGGTTCGTCCGTTCTCAAGATCGCGGGTTGCCGGGAACAACACGAGCTGGCGGTGCGGCACGGCTGTGAATGTCGGTGCCGGGCTGGTCACTGGTTCTTTGGGGCGGTGCCGTCGGGTGCCGCGGCGCTGTCCTGCGCTGACGTGGCGGAGGTTGGCGAGGAACAGTTGCTGGCCGAAACGGTTGGCCGCCAGCAAATCAGTGCCGCTTTTCCGGCCTCCAGCGGCGAGGAATTGGTGCCAACAGAGCCGGCACCCCTGATCGTCGTTGACTGCAACCAGCACGCCGCAGGCCCTGCAGGTTCCCTCAGCGTATTTCGCTCGCCAGGCCCTGCAGGCTTCGCAGAGCCACTGGTGTGTCCGCCCGACGCCCCAGGCCTGGCAGTCCCTGCACGCCTCTACCCGTTGAGGGGCGCTGCGATGACAGAGGTCGCACAGGCCCGCGGAGTAGTAGCCGTCTGTTCGTCCGCATCGCCTGCAGGGTGGCGGGACGAATGGACCCCCGGGCAGGCAGTCGTGGCAGAACCTTGTCCGGCGCGGATGGCTCCACGCGACCGGTCGCAGACCGCAGGCGCTGCATGGGCGCGGGGGATTGGATCCTCTCACGCCGGTGGCTTGGAACGGTTACGCCCAAGCCGGGGAATGACCGCGGGAACGGCTCCGACAGATGATGCTTCGGCCAGCTTCGGGCGCGCTGCTGCGACCTTCTCTGGCTCGCAGATCAGCAGCTCCGTGGGGGAGCAGTTGAGCACCGCGCAGATGACATCGAGGTCTTCGAGGCGGATCGTGGTTGGTGTTCCGGTCCAGAGCCCGGACATTTTGCCCGTGCTGATTTCGAGGCCGGCATCGGCAAGCTGGCGACGGAGTTCTGTTGATTTCCAGATCCCTCGCTCAGCGGCGACCATTCGTAGATTCCAACGCATAGTCTCATTCTCCTGTCAGTCGGGCGGCGACGCGTTCGTTCGCGACCGCCCAGGCATGGTCGACGTGGTCCGCATGGACGTGGATGTACCGGGTGGTGGTCGACAGCCATTCATGTCCCAGCAATTCCTGGACCGCCTTCAGGTCCAGGCCCCGGGCATAGAGGGAAGACGCGCAGTAATGCCGCAGCCCATGGGGACTCAGCCGTCCCTTCCAGGACGGCAACCACCTCGCCACCGCGCTGGCCAGACCGGCGCGCAGAGCATCGTCACCGACCCGGGCGCAGCCTCCCGTATGCCGGTCGTGCCGCTCGCTTGGAAACAGGGGCGCATCAGGGTCCAGATAGTCGTCACCGAACTGGTGACGAACGTCCGTCAGCCACCATTCCAGCAGTGCATCCACGGAATTGATCGCGGGAACGAGGCGGGGTTTGGCGCCGCGGCCGCGGCTGCCTTTCCCGAAGCGGACGTGAAGCTTGCCGTGCTCTCCAAGGTCGGGGCGCCAGTCCTTAATGTCGAGCATCAGTGTCTCGTTGATCCGAAGCCCGGCACGGCGCCACAACGAGGCGGCAAGGTAGTCACGGGCCGCTGGCAGGTACTTCCTTGCCTCGGGAAGTGCGTCACGCCACCGGGTGAAGAGAGCCTCAACTTCCGGATCGCTTGGCGGGATCCGGGTTGCTGGGAACGAGGAGCTGGCGGGGCGATTGAATTCGTCAATCGGCTGGGTGAGAACGTATCCGGTCAGTGCATGGATATCGCCTTGATATCGGGCGATCAGGAAGTCGAAGAACCTGGCCAGCGTGCCGGCTTTGCTTTCCCTCGTGGCCCTCGCCTGCTGCCGTTCCTGACGCAGATGCGACAAGAACCTGTCGGCATCGGACGGCGAAGCTGTCCAGAGGGGTTGTCCCAGGAATCGGGCGAACTCGAAGATCACCGAACGCTCGGTCCTGACGAATTGATCAGTGACACCTGCCCCGATTTGTGCCAGCGAAAACTGATCGGCGAGCTCCTGTTCAAAGTCCTCCTCGTCCTGCTCGGAACGCAGAGACCGGCTGAATCCGATGGATCGGACGGCAGCAAGCACCATCACGCACCTCCGGGTTCAGCAATACTTCGCACCGATCATGAATATCACGGAATCTTCAGGAATTATGAAAATATTTCAGACATCAACTTCGGAGGCAAAATGCATAGTTTCGGCGAATATCCGCGCGGAACAGGGGATCCTGCGCCTGGGCACGAACTCACGGGATTCGAGACAGCGACAGTCCACAGGACCCAGGGCAGCCCGCACGATGCCGCGCAAGGCGGAGCCGGACAGGAAGAACCGCACCCGGCCGACAGCCTGAGTATCAGCAGCCGGGAATACGCCGACGATGACCCATGGTTCGGTATCGACGCCAACCCCGCCGGACACATCAGCGTCCGCCCCCAGGACCCCGAACCAGCGCACTGACCCACCGTCAGGGCCACTGGATATGCTGACCCCGACGGACCCCACACACCCAGCCAGCAGCGGACGCCCCCGAGGCGCCGAAGACGAACGGAAAAGACCATGGACGAGTTGCCCACCTTCGATGACATCCGCGCCAACGCATTCGCACTCCTGGGCGACGTGGAGGATGAACTTCGCTCCGACTGGCGATCCGGTGCCGGACCCACTCATGAGCAGGAGGAGGCCCTGCAGGAAGCACGCCGGGCCATCCGCGAGGCCAAGGCCGCGCTCGACAAAGCCGGACGCTAACCCCTTATTTTTCAACCAGAGGAAACGACGAACATGACGCATGAAGATGACCTCCGGAGCTGGGCAAAAGGCTCCTACACTTCCGAGGCCGGAACTGAGCTGCTGCTACGCGCCTTCGGCGGCCGCTACGCAGCCGTCGGCAACCCCTGGATCCACACCAGCGACACCCCGGCAGGCCCGCACCAGGTGAACGCATGGATTGATTTCGAAGCCCTCGGAGAGCACGCCAACAACGGACCCTACTCCGGCGGCGAACGGCGATTCCTGCTGCTCGCGGCATCCCTGGCAGAGGACGTCCCTGTCGTCCTGAGCGAAGTCATTCCTGGCTTGGACCGGCAAAACCTTGATCTGGTGCTCGCCGCCATTGCCCACGCCGGCGGCAGCCACCAGCACTCAAATATCCGGACGAACGACGACGGCAGCATGACGCTGAACCCCGGCTACCTCGACAGTCTCCACCCGTGGCCCCGGAGCCTTCGTGCCGTCTAAAAAGATCGCCGCTTTCACCCCCTACTTCACGGAAGACGAGGCCGGCCGGGTCCGGGCAGCGTTCCTGGCCGCCGGGCCGTTGGAGGGTGATGCAAGCGTGTCGGACTTCATCGTTCGTGCGACGATGCGCGAAGTGAAACGCCTGGAACGCAAACACAACCAAGGCAGGCAATGGGAACCGGCTCCGGCCGGATCCCTCCGCCGCGGACAGCGCACCAGGGACGAGCTGCAACACCGGACCGAGGTGGACTGAGAATGCCGAAACGGACTGAGAACGTGAACGAGGAATCTGCGCCGACGACGGGCCCGGTGTTCCCCAGGATGCTGTCCCTGGAGCAAGTCCAGGAGATTCTGAACGTCAAAAGTGCACTGGTCTATTCACTCGTTCGCAGCGGTGAGCTTCCCGCCGGGCAGTTTGGTGGACGTGGTGTGTGGAGGGTCCGGGAAAGTGACCTCGCGGCGTACATCGAGGCAGCGTTCGCGAAGACAGCCGAGCGCATCGCAGCCGGTCAGATCAAGGATGACGACGTCGCCGCGGAAGACTAAAGGAATACAGATACGACGAAGGCCGGCACCTCGAATAGGTGCCGGCCTTCGTCGTATCTGCCCACCGGGGCCGCTTGGGGTCTAGGGCTGAAAAGAGCCAGCCGGAGCGCCCTGTCGACGTCGGAAGCGGCGTGTCTTGGTCCATGGGAAACGTGGCCGTTGGTGACCGGCCAGTGTCGAGGCTGTGCACGGCCGCCGGTCCCGTTGGTGAGGTGCGAGTCCGAGGTTCCCTGGCGGTTGTGTGCAGCCGGTCAGCTGGGTCCCGTCGTCCCCGTGTGTGCGGGAAAAGCAGCGAAGCGATTGGGCTTTTGCCGTGCCCATGGGGGCGAGGGGCTACTACTCAGGGCCTCCGGCAACCGGTATGGACTCCTGCGCGGTCTTCCGGCCACGCGGACGCCCGCCGGCCTTCTTGGCCGGAGCGTCCAGACCGAAGCCCCGGAGGTCCGATTCGGTCCAGTCTGCGCGCAATGCTGCCTGATAGTCCTTGGCGTATTTCTGCTCTGCTGTGGCAAGTAGCTGGGCAGCTTCCTGGACCTCAACACCGCTGGCAGCGGCCCTCTTCACGGCGTTGACTTTGGTGTCTCTGGCGGCGTCGATTTTCGCGGCGGCCTTAGCGGCAATGTCGTTGATATCCATACCCAAACCCTACCGGCCAGGACCGACACCCCAAAGCAGGTTTTCAGCGACCAAGTGCGAAAGGCGAAAAGACCATCAAAGAAGACCGTCCGGAGCAAGCTATACACTTACACGGGTGTAAGTGGCTTGCCGCGCTCGACACTGGCGGTCGAGTGCGGCACACTGGTCAGTGTGGTCCCCGTTTCCGGGGTCGCTGCGCTGGGCCGTTGAAGGGATGGATTGAATGTCGGATGAGGGAACCACTCACCGTTTCAATCTGTCGCGCCGACGCCGGGAGAACACTCCCGCCGGCAGCAAGAAGCGCCGTGACCTGTGGGTCACTGTTGAAGAGGAAGCCGCGCTCGTCGCGAGGGCTGAGCGGGAGAAAGTCACCGTCCCAAACCTGCTGCTTACATCGGCATTGTCCGAGACCCAGGAAACGACTACCGAACGGCGTGCCGCCATCGCGGAACTGATGTCGCTGCACAATCTGCTGGCCCGTTCTTCCAACAACATCAACCAGCTCGCACGCCAGGCCAACGCCACGAGCGAGTTCCCCGCCGAGGCGCACCAAGCCCTGAAACATATCCGCTCCGTTGCCATGCGCATCGACGACGCCATAGACGGGCTGATGTAGGGATGATTCCGAACATCACCCGCGGTTCGCGCATGGGCGGGCTCATGGTTTACCTGGCTTCCACGGATGCCAACAAGACCAAGAACGCACACTCTGATCCGCACCTGGTAGCCGGTGACGCTGCAATCATGGCGTGGTACGACGACGGTGTCCTGGACCGTGAAGATGCTCTGGCAATCGCCAAGCATCTGGACCGTCCGCACAAGGCTTATGGCGTATCGGTTCAGATCAAGGACATGCAGTGGGACGCGGCCAAGAAAGAGCGCGTCCACGTCGGATACAAGGACGCCAGCGTGTGGCACTGCTCGCTGAGCCTGCGCGCCGAAGAAGGCGCCCTGACGGATCAGCAGTGGGGCGATATCGCGAATGATTTCGTGGACTCCATGGGTTTCACCGAAACCAGCGGCAAGGCGCGCTGCCGGTGGGTCGCGGTCAACCACGGCACGAGTGAGAACGGCAACCACCACATCCACTTGGCCGTCTCCCTGGTCCGCGAAGACGGCACCAAGGCATCCACCCACGGCGACTACAAGAGGGCTCAGGAATCGTGCCGTGAGCTGGAAGTTAAGTACGGGCTGGAACAGCTCTCCACCGTGCACGCCACCCGAGGTTACGACCGGGCCGAGAAGGCCACCGCTGTCCGGGACGAGCGGGAAATGCACCGCTCGTCTTTGGCCCGGAAAGTCCGCGCCAGCGCCAGCTCCTCGGCGACCGAAGGTGAGTTCGTCCGGCGCGCCCGCGACACCGGAATGCTGGTTCGTCCGCGCTATGCGAAGAACACCACCGACGTCATCGTCGGGTACTCCGTGGCCGAACGCCCGAAGCAGGGTGAACGTCCTATCTGGTTCGGCGGCGGCACCCTCGCCTCCGACCTGAAGCTCGGTGCTTTGCGTGAAGAGTGGATGGACTCACCGCACCTGGCAACCGAGGCCGCAGCGGAGTGGAACGCAGCCGCCCGCAACAGGCGCACCGTGTCCAGGACCGGCCCCGAGAACGGAACACCCCCGGCGGAAATGTGGGTCGAGTACACCCGGAACGCGACCGCACTCGTTGAGCAGCTGCGCACACTGCCCCGGGATGATCACGCCACCTGGGCGAAAGCAGCGCGAGAGGTGTCCGGCGCATTCGCGGCATGGTCCCACCGGCTCGAACCGACGCCGGGTCCGCTGGCGGCCACCGCCGCCGAGCTGTCCCGCGCCGCCCAGCTCCGGGCACCACGGCAGCACAGCAAGCCTGTCGCTCTGCCGTCCATTGCCGGCACTGCCATGTTGTTCATGGCCGCGTCCAGCAAGAGCAAGACCGCCGCACAAGCGGCGCTCATGCTGCAGCTGGTGAACACTGCCTTCGCCATCCACGAAATGCACCAACAGTCCGGACGCACCCGTGAAGCGCAGCGGCTCCGGGCCGTCGTCACAGAGCAGCTGAAACCGTTCGCGGCCACCATGCCCCGCCCGGTCTCCGTCGGTGCCCCGGAACAGGCAGCGGCAACGAACTCCGTAGAACTTGGACTGCGCGGCATGGCGCCCATCCGTCCAGGGTCAGCGGTACCGATCACACCAACGCCGGCCAAAACCCACCAGCACACGGGCCGGGAGTCCGGCCCCGTGCTGGACCGATAACGACCACCACCAACTGCAAGGGAGCACGATGAGTGAATCTGACGGAATGGACGAATTGCTGGACGGCGGAATGCGGCAGTCCCTCATGATCGCCTCCCGCATTGCCGAGACACTGGCCCGTCGCCGACAGGAGTCCCAACGGCAGCAGGAACACCAGGATGCCCAGGCAGCGCACGAAGCGCAGGCCCGCCTCACGGCAGACCGCAGCGCAGCGCGTGCGGCGCTGGCACAGGTAAATAAGGACCAGTGGTGGGACAAGGCCCAGCCCCACGACATCGCCACGGCGCACGCCATCGCTGAAGGCTGGAAAGACCACGATCCGACTGCCCTCGCGGCCTCGGAGAAGATCCGGCAGGAAGTCTTCACGCGCTACGGCATCGACACCCGCGAGGCCGGCAAGGACTCTGGATACCTGGTGTCAGATATTCAGAATGCCGCGACGGACAAGGCCCGGCAGGACGCACTGGAACGCAGCCAGGAAGAGACACGCACTGCGGCCACCGAACATGAGAAGGCCATGGGCCTGCTCGCTGCCGCCCGCGCCGAAGAACTCCGCGCGCAGGCCGTGACGCTGGCCCCGGAAATGGAACGCCACCAGGTGCCGGCCGAATACCTTGCCAACCCCGAGCTGGCCCAGGCGCTGCAGACCGCCCACTCGGCGAAGACCCCTGCAGCAGTGGCGGCCGCGGACGCCACGGTGCAGGAACGCCTGTTCCTCATCGGCAAGGACGGCATCAACGGTCCCGACATCGACCAGCTCCGCAAAGAAACCACCTCGAACGTCAACGGCGCCGCAGATTCGCACTTCGAGGATCCCGCGTTCGTGAAAGCAGCCAAGGACATGCACGAAGCAAAACTCCTGGCAGAGGGAGGCTTCACAGGGTCCGAAAGGACGCCCGTGGAACAGCGGTACGAGCAAGCCGAAAAGGAACTCTTCGCCCGCATGGAAAGCGTCGGCCGCGAGATCGAGAACCGCGTCACCGGCAACCTCAGCCGCCGGTTCAAAGACCAGGGGCTCAAAACGGAAAGCACGTCAGCAAGCGACTACGGCTCAGCGGAACGCCACGAAGCTTTCGCCGCATCCCTGGCAACCACCGGAGCCAATGAAACCCAAGTCCGAGGACGCGCCGCCGCAGAACGCAGCGAGGGCACACACCCCAGCGCAGCCGTCACCATGGGCAAGGGCGCAGCAAAGGCCAAGAAGACCCGCTCAGGGGCAGCAGTCGGCGCGGAGAGGGCCAAGAGCGGTCCCGCTAGGTAGCGACGAAATATGAAAGGGAGAACCCCGATGGGGTTCTCCCTTTCATATGAGGTTCTTTCTTGACTTAGCGTTCATGGAAGAATCACGGAAATGGGTAGCGAAAACGAAGAAGTCACGTTCTACGACGTCCACGAGACGCCGATAATCGGCCGGCTCGATGAAGGCAATGCAGAAATGAAGTCTGACGCGGCGATCATTCGCACCTACATCCGCGTCGAGAAGGAGGCTGCCGCGTCAGCACCCGGTCGAACGCCTCCGTCCGTAGCCCGGGCAGTCCTCACCTCAGTCTGGGAAGCGCCACGCATCGGTTTCCACTACGACGCCCTTGCCGAGGCCGGCTTCCCAAAAGGACACTTCAGCAACAAATTGCTGCTGATCCCTTGGTCCGTCGAAGCTTTCGAGAAATGGAAGTCCACCCTCTCCTTCGCGGGACTGGTCCTTGAACACGTCACTCCGATCGACTGGATGTGGCAACGGCTGAAAGAGCTCGACAACGACCCGGACGACGGCGGCCTGAAGGAAGAAGAAGAATGGCAGCTCGATGCCGCCACGTATCTGCACCACCACTACATGCTCGCTGTGGTGAGCCGCGAGCAGGCAAGCGCCATTGACGGCACTGGACTCAAGAAGATCGGGGTTGAGCTGAACCCGTTTATCCGCTATCTCGCAGCCGAGTACAGGTTGAACATAAAACGTGCGAATGACCCCGAGATACCGACCTTCAGCACGAAGAGGTTCGTCATCCCGGGGCCGAGGGCGAAGCGGGTGATCTGCCCAGGCTCGAACAACCTGCTCTTGCCCAAGCCCGTCATATAGTCCCTCCATTGAGACCATCGATCGGATGCCTGCCGGGGAATTCGCGTGTCAGACAGTGAGAGTTCGTGCGTCGGGGAACCAGCCAGGGGGCGCTTTTTTGGGTTCAAGGTGGTCGGGGT
Source organism: Arthrobacter sp. CJL-S3 (assembly GCF_056711635.1). Classification (NCBI taxonomy): domain Bacteria; kingdom Bacillati; phylum Actinomycetota; class Actinomycetes; order Micrococcales; family Micrococcaceae; genus Arthrobacter; species Arthrobacter sp. CJL-S3. The sequence goes on from NZ_JBWXYY010000002.1 coordinate 57,527, forward strand.
CGCGGTGTTCTTTCATGTCGCAGTTGTAGAACGGCCCTTGGGGGTTCAGCAGGACTCCCATGTGGTGGTCTGCGTGGTCCCGCCACCAGACGCTCATGCCAGTGGCAGGGTCGAGGCGCAGGTGCTCCCAGGAACGCCACAAGGCCGCAACGCGGGAGACGGCCTCGGGATGGAAATACCACTCGACGCACCACTTCGCGGTCTTACCGGTGACGCTGCGGACGTAGGTCGGCAGCAGCTGTTCGTGAAGGAACTCTTCGGCCGAGCCGTAGACGAGCTCCGGCACCTTCTCCGGTTGGCCGTCCTCGCCGACGCCAACGCCGGCTTTGGGTGCGGGAGTGTCCGTGTCGAACAATCCAAAATCGTCTGCCATGGCTTGTTGCTTCCTTACCCGGTGACCCAGGGATTAGCGACCGGAGCGGATGGCATCAGGATGGCCTCCGGCTCCTCCGGGCGGGGGCTGTACTTCTTGATGGATGCCTCCACGGCGTCCTTGTGCCGGCCGGTGTACCAGGGCATGGTGCGGACCAGTGTGGCGGGTGCGCCGGAGGCGAGGACCACGGCGCGGCCGCGGTCCAGCTCGGCGAGGTTGGAGACGTCGAAGATCCGTTCCTTGCCCTCCTGCCGCGAGCGGCTGGATCCGGATTTGCCGGAGGAGACGGAGACATTGGTGTAGCTGTAGTCCCCGATGAGGTCCGAGAGCGCCCGGAGGAAGCCTTCTTCGGCGACGCCGCCACCGTAGACCTTGACGTTCGCGGCCGACCAGATTTTCCGCATGTTCGCTTCGCCCCAGAGTTCGACGCCTTGGGACCAGGACTGCAGGATGCCCATGACGATCAGGCCCTTGGACCCGTAGTGGCTGAACTGATCTGGCAGGGCTGCCCAGCGGACGACGTTGGCCAACTCATCGAGGGCGAACAGTGCTGGTTTGGGCAGACGGCCTCCGCTGCGTTCGGCCCGTTCCTCCATCGCCTCAGCGATCGCCACCGTCAACGCTGTGGTGAGCGGGGAAGCGGAGCCGGCCCCTTCCTTGGAGAGGACGTAGATCGTCTCCTGGGAGGCAGCGAAAGCGTGCGGGTTGAACTGCCGCCGGGCATCCGTGGCCACGGTTGCGCCGCCTGTCGGAGCGACCCAGCGCAGCGTGTTCCTGGACTTCAGGCACTGGATCATCTTCTCGGCGGTGCCGAAGATACCGTCGCGCTGTTTGTCGGCCAGCTCCAGCGTGGACTCCAGGCCCTTGTACTGCAGCTCGTAGTCATGCTCTTTCAGGATGTTGATCGGTTCCCGGTTCACCTGCTCGGTCACCCACAGGTAAACCTGCGTGATGGGAAGTTCACCGAGCGCGGCCGCGAGGAAGTACGAGGAGAGGATGTCTTCGGCTTTGGGGTCGAAGTAGGCATCCGGCTTGGACCCCGGGACCCGTGAACCGACCGAAAAGTGCTGCGTGAGCTTGTACGCCTTCTCTTCGTCGGTGACGTAGGAAAGCGGGTTCCACCACCACTGTGCTTCCTCCTGGGCGATCTTCTGCGGATCGAACACCCATACCGGGGCTGTGAGCTCGCGGACGCCACGGGTGCCGTCCACCACGTCGCGCTTGTTCGAGGTCGACACCACAGCACCCGGTGCGTCCAGGATCGCGGGCATCACCCGTGAGGTGGACTTGCCGGTCCGGGGACCCCAGATATCGAGGCTGAGGTCTTCCCAGGACTGAATGAACGTCTGGCCGGTGGAGACGACCTTGCCCACCACGATGCCCGGCGTTCCTGTCACGCCCAGCCGATCCGCCGTCGCTTTCGCGCCCTTCTCGGAGAACGCGGCCAGGGACTTCCCTCGGCCAAGGTACCGGGCGGCCTTGTCGACGCGGGCACGCTTGGAGGCACCCTTCCTCCAGGCCACGAGTACGACGATGGTCAGGGCCAGGACCACGCCGGCCATGAGGGCGGCCGCGACGGTGGACTGGACGGGCCACGGCACGCGGCCCTTGACCAGCCCGGCGATCAGATCAATCGGGTGTTTGGGGGGTGAGTCGATGCCGGCCATCCAGGATCCCAGGTGGGCGGCGGCGTAGGTCCCTCCGCCGAAGATGACGATGAAGCCGATGGCGAACCAGACCAGCAGGGCATCCCCGAGGCCCATTCCTTTGCGGTTCGGTGCGCTCACAGCGTGCCTCCTTCAACGGGTACGTCGGGGGTCATTGGCTCGAGGAGGGTTTCCGGGGTTTCACGCCACTTAGCCTCGGTGTCGTTGACGCCGTCCGGGCCTTGTTCCAAAGATGTCAGTCCCACCAGAACGGGGATGCCGGGCCGTCCGCCGACCTTGATCAGGAACTTCCCGCGTCCGGGGGGTTCGACGTCGAGCCCGCGGGAGTCCCAGGCGGGCGGGTCCTGCCAGGAGATGAGCTTCTGCTGTTCCTCACCTGACAGCGGAATGGCCGAGGTGAGCAGCGGCATTTCTGAGGCCGGGAGGCCACCGCAGATCACCATGCCGGAGCGCTCGACGAAGCCGCGGGCTTTCATCCGGTCTTCTTCTGCCGGCAGTGCCAGCAGGTCGGACATGGTGTGGGAAATCATGATCTGTCCGACACCGACGGAGCGGTTCAACCGGGTCAGGGCGTCTACCCGGTCCACCATGCCTTTACCGGCGCGCAGCGCCCGCCACAGCTCATCGAGGACGACGAAGTAGTTCCGGCGCGGTTCCAGCCCGGCGTCCGCGAGGGCGTTGGCGACGTTGACGGTGCCGAATCCGTAGGACCAGCACGCGAGCAGAATTGCAGCTTGGAGGTCGGTTTCGGTCTCGTCAATGCTGGAGACATCGAAGACCACGGCGCGGTCGCGCATCATGGGGTTGGTGGTGTGCCGGGAGAAGATTTCTCCGAGCTTCCCGCCTCCGGTCAGGCCCAGCAAGGTCGCTTCCAAGGCACGGGTTTCCTGCAGGTAGACGGCCATGTCGCCGCGGTCCAGTGCAACCTGGCGCAGCTCATCGGGTGCGGAGATGATCACGTCCAACAGGTCTTTGAGGACAGGAACACCGTCGAACCGGTCATCGAGGACCCGCAGGGCCCGGTCCAGGATTGTTTGTTCCTGATCGGTGGGCGGGTTGTTCCGGCTGATGGTGATCAGGGAGACAACCATGGTCAGGCGGCGGCCGTGTGCGTCGGCGCGGACCCGGGCGGCGTCCTCATGGTGGCCGCTGTCTTCGAGCAGCTGCGCCGCTTCGACGGCCTGGCCGGGATCGAGAATGTTCAGGTACCCGACACCTCGGCCGAGCTTGATGACCTGGCCGCCGAGCGCCTGGACCGCTTTGACGTGCTCGCCTTTCAGGTCCCCCAGGATCAGGGGGTGGACGCCCTGTGCGGAGAGTCCGATGAACATCCGGCGCACCACGGTGGACTTTCCCAGCCCCGGCTTGCCCAGGATGAACGCCGACGGATTGGAAATCAGGCGTGCCCGTTGGAACCAGCTGATCGGGTCGCAGCAGACCGTGGCCTGGGTTTCCTCATGGCGTCCGAGCGGGACGCCGATCATGGGCGAGGATGCCCCGGAGGAAAATGGCCACAGCCCGCAGACCTGGACTGTGGTTCCCCGGTATTCCTTCACGGATGGAACGAGCTGGGCCATGCCGCCGCCGCGTCCGGTCCAGCCCCGGGCAGATGGCCCGGGCTGGCGCGGTTCCTTCTCAGCCTTCTTCTTCGGCGCGGCGTTGACCGGTGCTGCAGTCTTCCTGGCGGGGCGGGTGAAGAGTTTCATGCGGGCCATTACAGGGCGTCCTTGATTTCGGAGGGCAGGAGGCTGTGCTTGGGGAGGACCAGCCCGAGGGGCAGGGACGCGGCGAACGCGGTGTCCTGGGTGCCGTAGGCCCGGCGCAGCAGCACCCGGGCGGTGCCGGAGGTCTGTTCCACGGCGGCCACGGCATCGGCGAGGCGTTCCTTGTCGGTCACGGTGGCCGTGACGACCATGCCGAAGTTCACCAGCCCGGCGCCCTGAGCCTCTTCCTGCGCGGTCTGCACAGCGGAGCGGGCATCGACCAGGGCACGGGCGGACGGGCGGTTTCCGGAGGTGATGCGGACGTTGGCGTTGTTCTGGTCCCGCTCCACCACGGCGGCGGCCCGGGCCGAATCCATCGGGCGATACAGCAGCGAGATCCGCTTGCGGTCAATGTCCCCGTGCGGGGCCAGCAGCCGGGACAGGACCGAGGAGTTCACCGAACCGCGCGGGGCACCTGTCATGGTCCAGGAAACTGAGAACGCGCTGTCGTGCCGGTAGTCATCCCAGCCCGCCTGCGTCGCGGAGGGTCCAACTTCGCCCCAGGTCAGGGACACCGGGGAGCCGGCGGCGTGCGCTTCGTCAATGATCAGGGCAGCGGGCGGATCGTAGGCGATCCGGACAACCTCGCAGAGTTCCTGCGCGGACATCGGACGGGCGATCCCGGCGCCGGTGGACTGCAGCCGGGCCGACAGCCCGGGGATCCGGGACGCGAGGTCCCGGGCCACATCTTCGGGTGTGCGCTTCTTCGATCCGGCCCGCAGGGAGGCGTTGAAGGACAGGGAGACCCAGGCCCGGACCGTGGCCGAACCTTCCGGATACGTGTCGACGACCTCGTTGAGGACATTCTTGGCAAAATCCGGTGCGTTCGGGTCGATGTTCATGGTGACCTCATTGCGGAGCCGGTAGCCGGAGTCCGGTGCGGTCTCGACCGTTACGGCGGCGGCGTCCAGGCCCGCTTCGTCTCCGAGGCCGGCGAGCCAGCCGCCCCAGTTCGCCACCCACGCATCGACCTGTTCCGGGTCCACCAGGGACGCGCCGTCGGGTTCGGTGGAGAAAATCACGGTGTAGTGGCTGGTGGAAGGCACATGCAGCAGTGCGAACGGGCGCTTGTAGGAGTCGGTGAATTCGTACAGGGTGGACTTCGCGGCGAGGCCGGGCAGCTGGTACATGCCCCACTCCGTCACGCCGAGGGGGCCGGAACGGTAGAGATTCGTTCCGGAGGACTTGGAGAGACGGAAGCTCATCCGTGTTCCGGAACGGTCAACAACGGACTGGCCGTGCTTGTCCTTGACCGTCAGCAACAGGGCGGCCGCCCCGGCCACGGCCAGGACTGCAAGGCCAGGGAACAGGCCCCAGATGGCGAAGCTGATGATGCCCAGCAACAATCCGGCCATGACAATGCCGGTGCCGATAGCGCCGAGGTTGCCCAGCCCGGCAGAGCGCGGGACGCGCCAGTTGCCGTAGGACGGTTCCTTGTATTCGGTATTAATTGCTGCCACTGGGGCCCTCCCCGGTTGAATCCTGCGCGGTCTGTTGTGCGGCCTGGGAAACCTTGGACGCTGCTTGTGCTCCTACGGCGACGGCCATGCCAGCGGGGCCTGGGGCCTTCGCCGCACCCGCCGCGGCACCGCCACCGGCAGCAGCTCCTGCCCCGGCTCCGGTAGTGCCTGCTGCGCCGGCCATGGCGCTGGTGGCCCTGCCCGGACCGGTAGCCCCGGGCGTCGGCTGGCCGCCATTTCCCTTCGGGCCAGGCGTTCCGTTGCTGCCCTTGGGAGATGCGCCTGACTGGTTGCTTTGTGTACTTGCCGGTGTTGGAGCGGCATTGCCCTTACCGCTCCCGCTGCGGCCCATTGATACGGCGCCTGTGGCCATGGCCCCAACGGCAGCTCCAGCTCCCGCTCCCCCGCCAGAGGCGACGGCCCCGACCATCGGCGTCACGAAACGCATCAGCGCCGGTAACGCGAACAGCGCGACGATCATCAACGTGAAGCCCGTGATGGAAGTGATCAATGAATCCTTCCCACTGTTGTTACCCATGAGGAGGAATGCGACCGAGTAAACGATGGCTGCCGCAGGTTTGTAGAGGATGAACGCGATAGTCCAGCCAACTGCTTTCTGGAACCACTGCCTCCCCATCTCGGTGTTGGTGAAGGCCGCGGTGGTGGGCAGGATGCCCGCCAGGATCACCAACATCCCGCTGCGGACAACCATCAAAACGACCTGAACGAGGGAGGCAATCAGACCGATCAGTCCCAGAACGATGAGGATGAACACGCCGATCCCGGTCTGGCCGGTCACGACCAGGAGGCTCATCGACTCGGCAAAACCCTTACCGTCCGTGGATCGGTCGATGATGGCAGCCGAGAAAGCATCCGCGGCGATCACCAGAATGGAGATGACCCCCAGACCAAGGCCCGAGACCAAGGCCAGGGTGATGAGGGACCGCAGCAGATCCTTTAGTGGTGCTCCGCGTTGTTCCCAGATCATTCGGATGCCACCGAGAATGACCGCGAGGACAGCCAGCGTCAGGGTCCAGAGCATCAGTTCACTGTTCACCATGGAGACGATGGGACTCGGCGTTGTGCGGTCGGAGCTGGCCAGGTTCACCGTGGGCATGGACACCCAGAAGGTAGACAGTGTCGTCACCATCTGGCTCATACCCTCCATGATGGCCTTGGCCATATTTCCCATAGCGTCGTTACTCAGGTCTTGGAGTGCGTTCCCGAATCCGCAACCTATGTCCCCCCACTTGCATTCGGCCATGTCAGATTCCGGACCAGAGGATAAAGCCGCTTAGATCCCTGAGCTGTGACACATTGCTGAAAGTCACGCCGTCATCGGTGGGCTTCACTTTCCAATCTCCGTCCATCCATCGCATGGACAAGGTTGAGTGTCCGAGGGCTCCGGTGTCTGTTTTGAAGGCCAGATCAACGCTGGCTTCCGACGGGGTGTAGGACTTGATGAGAAAACCTTGAACCTGGATGGTGGTCCCATTCCCCGAAGAACTGGCCCCTGCACTCGATTCCCGCAAGGCAACATCCCTTCCTGGGCCGGGCACGAGCAGCTTGTCAGCGAGCTTCACCTCAAGATCCGACGCTCCTGACGAGCCAAGTGCGGCGACATTCATTGCCGCATAAAGGGCACCCGTTGGGGAGTTAGCAAAGCAAGACCGGAAACCGCTCTCGTCAGTCAGCCCGGGTCCGAAGGTTTTGGGATCCGTTGGTGTGGCCATGCGACCCACCAACTCCCACCTGGATTTCGGGGCCGATCCCAACGTCGTTTCCGAGGACGCGGGCAGTCCGCAGATGCTCTCGCCAGCTGCGGCCGAGGCGGTGGGGGTGGCTGTGGCGGAGTTTGCCGGCGCTGCGGTGCCGGGGGCAGGCTGGGCGGTGTCCTGTCCTTTGGGGAGCAGGAAGATGACGACGGCTGCTGCAAGCAGAGCGACCACCAGCGCGGCAGCAATGATGAAACCGGGCTTGGTGAACGGATTGCTTTCGGTGGTGCTCTCTGTTGATTGGCTCATGGTGAACCTCCCGTTTTGTTGGTGCTGGTTTAGACGAAGGCGCGGACGATGCCGGCGGCGCCGGTGATGATGATGCAGCCCATCAGGACCCAGCCGAGCTTGCCGATGGCTTGGGCTCCCTCGCCTCGCTGGAGCTGGATGACCATGCCGATGCCGACGATGATCACGCCCAGGACACCGAGGACCAGGCCGATGCCGGAGGCCCAGTTCAGGATCGTGAGCAGGCCACCTGCCTGTTCCGGGACAACCGGGGTTGGGTTGGGGATGACGCTTGCTGCAAGTGCGGAGATGGAGTTCATGGTGAGACCTTTCAGATGGTGGTGCGGGGTGTGGTGTCGGTAGCCAGGGCGGCCAAGTCAGTGATGAAGCGTTGATATTCGCGGACCGTCGGCGTGGTGGTGGAGTCTCCGTGTCGCCAGGCTTCGACCCAGGGCAGGGTCCAGAACCGCGGGGCTCCCCCGCCGACGATGGCGGCGAAGTCACGAAGTGCCTTGGGAGTCTTCCCGGGTGCGTCCGCCAGGATGGCGAGGCCGAACAGATCAACCGCGGGTGCCGCGCCTGATGCCCACTGCGTCAGGGCGCCTTGTGCAGCTGTCAGGCCCCGGATGTCTGCGCGGCAGACCAGCAGCACCCGGGGCTTGCTGCCGTCCTGGAGGACGGGCCAGCAGTGACCGGTGACCCGTGCCCCGCCGATCAGGTCAGCGGTGCGGCTTTCACCGGATCCTCCATGGGCGCCGGTGATCCACAGCGAGGCAGAGCCGGAGACGGTGCGGCTGGCCAAACGGTCTGCGGCGTCGGGTTCGACCATTCCACGTAGGGGCGCACTGATCACGGCCGCCGGCGGCACGTGTGCCTCCGGAGCTGCCGTGTCCGCGCCGTCGGCGGTGGCCGGGCGGGTGATCCAAGGGTTCAGGGACTGTTGCATGGTTCCTCCTCTCGAAGTCCGTTGGTGGGTGGTTTAGAAGCCGGCGGCGACGGCTGCGGCGGCCGCGAGCCATGCCCGCTGGGTGGCGGGCTGGAGCGCTTCGTAGCGGATGGGTCCGTTGACCAGGGCCGGATCGTAGGGAATCCGGACGACGGCACGGACGAACGGGGCGAAGCCGTCAGCGATCCGCTGGGCTTCGTCCTTGGCCCGCTTCAGGGCCTCGCCGCTCATGCTGCGCTTGGCGTCGGTGGACTCAGAGACGATGACGACGGCGTTGCGTGCCAGCTCCGCGTCGTGGCCGCCGCGGGACTCCAGGGTCTGCAGCGTCAGGCGGGCGGCTTCGGCGCGGTCCTCTATGGCGGTGACGGGAACAACGAGCTGGTTGGTGTGGTCGATCATCCGCCGCCAGTTCGCTGCCCGGGCGGTGTTTCCGGAGTCCATGACCACGAGCCGGTAGTAGCGGGTGAGGACCTGGTGGGCGATGTCGACTTCCTCGGCGGTGACTTCGTGGTCGCCTTCCTCGTTTTCATCCGAGCGCAGGACATCGAACTTGTCGGCGGTTTGGTGGTGGACGAACTTGGCGATTTCGGCGGCGTTCGTTGACGGGGAGAGCAGTTCGGTGGAGGCGTCGATCAGGTCCAGGACGCTGCGGTCGTGGGCGCCTTTTTCGGTCCGCCACCCGAGGGTGCCTTGGGACTCGTTGTTGTCCCACGCGACCGTGGCCGCGCCGCTGTAACGGGCGAGGATGGCCGAGAGCATGACCACGGTGGGTGTCTTGTTGGCGCCGCCCTTGCGGTTGACCACGGCGATGGTCCGGGGACCGGGCCAGTGCTGGCTGACCGTGCGGATGTCCTCGCGTTCGGTGAGTTCTTCCTCGGAGGGGTCCATCCGGAGGCCCAGGCGTGTGAGTGTTCCGCGCCAGCCCTGGGTGGCAGGTTCGAGGACCGGGGCGCTGACCAGGAATGAAGTTTCCTTCAGGCTGCGCCGCGTCGGCGCGGCATCCTCAACAACGGCAGCTGTCTGCGATTCCTGGGTGGCCGTAGCGGGGGCTGTCGGCCACGGCTGGGCATCCACCGGTGCTGCAGGGGCAGGAGCCGGCGCCGACTCTGCAGGAGCGGCCGCGGGCTCCGGCGCGGGTGCGGGGACGGTATCAATGACGGCCGGCGCTACGGTCGTGGGCGTGGTTTCGGGGGCTTCTGCCCGGCGGCGGGCCGGAGCGGGATCGTAGGAGACGGATTCAATCTTGTTGTCCGGGTGGACGATGAGTTCGCCGTGGCCTTCGGGGTCCTCGATGCGGACCCGGACTGGGCGCTGGAGGGTCTGGGCTTCGCCGACGATGAGGGCCAGGGCGTTGTTGCGGAGTTCCTGTACGGAGTTTCCGGCGGGGACAATGCGGGAGTTGCCCGCGACGACGACTTCGGCGGTGCCGTTGTCGCGGACGATGGCCCGGATGTTGGGAAAGGCCATGACCTCGGTTGGTGTAGTACCCATGAGCTTCTTCCTTACGTGTGTGGGGTGGAGGGGGCGGCGTTTAGGAGGCGGGCGGCGTGAGCCGGTTGACCTTCCACGGGGCGTCCTTGCCGGTGCGGAGCAGCTGCACCGTGTAGGTCCCGGCGTTGGTGGGGACCGCTGCAATGACGCCGAAGCCGTTGGCTTCATCGACGGCGAGGGCGGCGGCGGCGGTGACGCGGCTGGCCGGGATGTTGGCCGGGTCAACTGCCGAGTAGTCGGCGGTCGCCTGCGGGGTCAGCCAGCGGGCCAGGTCATTGGCCCACTGCTTTTCCTCCATCGTTGGGCGGGCAAAGTCCGTCATGGCGTTTTCTGCGACGTCCACGGCCTCGTCCTTGCTGGCCTGATCCCAGCTGATGCCGATGGTGGCGGGGATAGTGCCGCCCGGTGCCTGGGGTCCGCTGTTGGCGCTCAGTGAGACCGGCGCGGACGCTGTGGGCTGGTCGGTTGATGCCGTCGGTGCTGGCGTCGTGTTCGCCACCGGTGCGCAGGCCACGCAGAGCAGCGCCACGGCGAGCAGGGTCAAGGGCTTTTTCACTTCTTCTCCTCTTGGGTGGGCAGGTACAGGAAAGCTGAGGGGACAGTGTTGGTAACCGTCCGGGTGTAGTAGCTGTGGTCCGCCGGGGCCGGGTTGCCGTTGTAGCCCTCTTCGACGTAGGTCCCGTTGTCTTTGACTTCCTTGACCACCGCGACGTGGCCGAAGTTCGGGTCCGCTCCCCCTGCTCCGGGGGCGTACCAGACAACGGCGCCGACCCGGGGTGTGTTACCGGCAGCCCAGCCCTTGGCGTCCCAGCCTGCCTTCCAGGTCAGGGCGGAGCCGAGGCCCTGCCCGTCCGGGCGGAAGGTGCCGTTGAGGAACTTGAACGGTGCGCCGGTGGAACCCATCTGCTGGTTCACCCGCCATAGGGCGAAGTCCACGCACTCGCGGTAGTACATGCCGAGAGGAGAGGTGCTGGCCGAGTTTGCGCCGACCTGCAGCCAGGTCGGGGAGTTCTTCCACGGGTAGTCATCCCCCGCGCCGGATTGTCCGGGGATGGCGCAGTCGCTGCCTTGCAAGGAGAACTTTGAGTTCGAGAGCGCCTGGACGAGTTTGACGGCCTCGGGCCAGTACTTCTGGTAGTGGTAGGGGTCGGCGTTGCGCTGGACCTTGTTGCCGGCAATGGTCGGTTCCAACAGTTCCCAGCCGGCCACGCCTTTCAGGGCTTTGATGAAGTTGGTGGCACTCGTGGTGGGGTCCATGCGGTCTGCATAAGAACCCCACGCGCCGTTGTCGCGCTGCTGAAACAGGCCGCGTGAGTCCGGGCCTGCACCGTCACCGGTATCGAGCACCCGCAACCCCGACTCCCCCAGGGCCACCATCACGCTGATCATCTGCCCGTTGGCCGACAAGTCCTGTGCTTTCCCGGCACCCATGATGGTTGCGGCATTCTGCAGCTGTTCCTGGGTGTATCCCTCGACTTTGGTGCTGCCGTCGACGACGACGGAAACCGCCGGCCCGCAGTCGGCCGCCGCAGGTTTGGCGGGGGCCAGCAACAGCAGCATGGAGAAGACCAGGCCGGTCAGCACCACGGGTACCGCTACGGCGGCTCCGGTGCTGAGCATCTTGGACGGCTTCACGCTTCCCCCTGCGCTTGTGTGCTGTACTGCCTGCGGTCATGGATCGTAGGCGGGCCCCGGCTAAACTCGATCCCAGAAGCTACGATGGATTAATACAAGTTTTGAAATATCAACACTTGTTTAAGTATTGGTCCAATCCTAGCAGGTATTGACCGCCCGTGCTTGTCTCATGCCCTTTGTCTAAGGAGTGTCCGTGCCTGTCTCAGCCGCCGAATTTCGGGAGTGGTTGGAAGGGCGATCCCTCAGCCCGTCACCGACTGCGCTGAGTGCGTTGACCGGTATAAATCGGGGCACTCTAAACAACCAGCTCAGGCGCGGAAACGTTGCGGAGTCCACAGTGATTGCCATCGCCAGGGCCACCGGAATGAACGTCATCGACGCGCTCAGCGTCTTCAGTCCGTACCAGGTCATCAAGACCCGGCCCATAGAACCGTCCTCCGCCGAGATCCTGAGCCAGGTCCATCACGCCGACCTCATGGCCGAGCTGCAGTTCCGCACCTCCAGGAAGCACTACCCCCGCGAGCTCCGCAAGGGAATCGACCTCATCCCCTTCCCGCATGACGGCTCAGTTCGGACTTGGATCGACTCCATCGACCCAGGGGACATTCGCCAGCAAATGTCCCAGGAAACAGGCATGGCGCTTACCTACATCGCCACCCAGCTCACCGAAAACAAGCTGAACCCGTCTTTGGCGATTGCAGCCTCACGAGCAGGCGGAGGCTCGTTCGCGACCGGACTAGTGGTGACGGAATTGATCACGCCGGCCGAAGGCGGCTGGCAGATCAGGGCTCGCGAGGATGAGCTACTGGAAGTTTCCGACGATGTTTTGGTCGAGGCCATTTCTGCCCGAATCCATCTACTGCAGCGGAGGGTGAAGCAGCGGAAGGAAGCCCGCGAATACGCGGAGAAAATGACGGAACTCCTGGGATGAACCCGCTCACCGTCGTCCCGGTAAGTTTGATGCTCATTCTTCTGGGGAGCCTGACCTTCAAACGCATCAACACCCCCGTGCTGGGAAACCAGCACGCACTGCATGGGAAAGCCAGCAGCATCGCCCTGTCGGGCATCTTCCTGACCCTCGCCTATCTCCTGCTCCTGCCCCCGGTCTACATGGGCGTGGAAGCACTCTTACCGCTCACCAATGGCACCGACCTGATCTCCAAATACTTCGCCCTCGTCGCCGTCGCATTCCTGGGCGGCCACCTCAGCACTGCCTACGGCTCACCGTTCGCCCGCCGGTGGACTGTCGGGGCGCCGGGAGCGGCCATGCTCGGTATCGTCGCTACCGGACTGCTGGGCACCCTCCTGGCGACCAAAGCCCCAAACCCGTCACCGCAGCTGCTGGACTACGCTGCGCAGCCGAGCGTGCGCCTGAATACATGGCTCGTGCTGGCCTACGTCGCCTACATCGTCTTCCCCCTCATCAAGCCCGCCTTCAAGGACTCCCGCAAGAATCCACTGAGAGTCGGCCGCATCGCGTCGGGACTGATCGCTGCCGGCTTTGCGCTGTCACTGATACGCGCATTCACCTATCCGGTCGAGCTGACTGCGACCGGCGACGCCACCTACCTCTTCATGATCGTTTCCTACATCTCCACGGCCTTCGTAGTGATCGGCCTGGCACTCTTCGCCTACGCCCGGAAAAACCGTGCCGCGCAGACTGAGCTCGGCTCAGCCCTCTCCATCGACTAGAAAGGCTGCCTCATGAACCCCACGCCGGAAGATGCCCAACAGGCCGTCAAACGCGTCCTCGCCGAGGTCAACAATGAAAACGAAGCCGCATACCGGGTCATTTTCGAAGCAGTGAAAATCTGCATCGCCGCCGGGATGAACCGACGGGAAACCGCAAGATTCCTTGGCGTCCAGGCCCGACGAATCGACCGCCGCGGACAGTACTTCCGCTCACTCCTGGCAACCAGGAACCTGTTCCGTGGCGCACGGAACGCCGGCGGCCGCGCATATGCCGATACTGCCGACGTCGAAGCCATCGTTCGACGGGCCTGGAAGCGCTGAACCGCGCCGACAAAAGCCCCATATCTAAAATTTTGTGAGGTTGTGACATATTTGAGTCATGACTTTTTTGATTGCCCGCCCGGTCGATGGCGGCCACGGCGTCCCATGACGGGTTCCGCGGATATTGTCGCGACACGATGCCAATATCCCACTTAAGGCAATCTGATTGATATTGGCTGGTGCTCGGTACACAAAACTTAGGAGGATCCATGGCACAGATGCATAAGGGCGATCGTCTGACCGTCACATCCAAGATTCCGCGCGCGGATGCCATAAAGCTCACCAGGGTTGTCGAAATAACCTCTGAGAGCCGCTCCGAGCTGCTCGCGCGGCTGTTGCACGAGCACCTAAGCACCATCGACCTTGATGCCCTAGAAGGCCAGGAGTCCCTGCCTATCGCTAAGGCCAGTTAAAGACTGAAGGCCCGCACTAGGCGGGCCTTCAAAAAGTATGACGTTCAGATCCGAATCTTGGCGGACAACGATCTGAACTTAACAAGCTCCCCGCGAGGGGCGCTCCATTTGCTATACCCCGAAGGGACTAGCTGTTGTCTATGGTACCTGTCGCGACCCTGCCGTCAATAACTGACGCGCTGCAATCCGCGCGTCAAGTCACGCCCGCTATGGCATGGGCTCTCGCTCCCTTAATCGCCGGCTCACCGACTTACCGCCCGGGACGATGGATCGGCGGGCGATTCCAGTATCCGCGGCCGCTAAACCCTCCCCGGATCACCGCTTCCCTGCCGAAACAGCCGGCGGCCGTTCCCATTCACGGAGCAGATGGATCCGTGGCGACTCTCTGCCTTGACCTGGACACCTCCAAAGCGCTGCAGGGCGTCGTCGATGAAGATGCCCGACGCCTCGGAGACCTTCTGGAAAGCTGCGGCGTCCGCTACATCGCGGACTACTCCCCCAGTGGCGGACGCCACCTCTACATTCCCCTGGCCGAGCGCATGGAAGCACCAGCGGCCCGGGAAATGATAGAAGCCCTCGCACGGACGGCAGCCAGCCTTGACCCCAGCCCGCACCAAAACGTCACCGACGGCTGTATCCGGGTCCCAGGAAGTGCCCACAAAAGCGGCGGCCACCAGACACTCGTCACGCCCCTGAACGAGGCATACGACGTGCTGCGACGCCGCAACCCCGTCCACGCTGTCGCGGCCCTCCGACGCCATCTGGCACCAGAGCTCAAACGTGCACGCGAGCTAAAGGCCCGCGCCGCCAAGCTGGCAGCCCCGGCGACGGCCCACGGTGTCAGTCCGGTCCCCTTTGGCGGCAGCCAGTCCCCCTTGCGCCTGACGGCCCGTACCGGCCTGTACGACACCGCCCGGTACGCCAGCCCGTCAGAGGCCCGCATGGCGGTACTGAACCACTTCGCATCCTGTGGCTGGACCCTGGACCAGGTCCGCCTCGAGCTAGGCGGCCAGCTCTCTGGCCTCGCAGCCCTCTACACCGACGCCCGCCGGCAGGAACGCCTCCTCGATAAAGAGTGGGCCGAGGCCTGCCGCTGGATCCAGAAACCGGGAACCCCGGCAACGGGCAAAAGGAATGCCCGTATTAACGACACAAGCCAACCAATACCCACAGGGGGGGCCAGCAAAACCAGCAGCAAAGCTGCTGCACACCAGCTCGTAAACGATCTTGAAAATGTGCTGTACGCAGTCCTGGACCACAGATTCAAAGAACGCGGCCGCGAAGGCCTCAGCCTGCGCCTGCTGCTGCGCGCAGTACTCGGCTACATGCGAACCATGGAAACCGACGTGCTGGACGTAGGCTGCCGTACCTTCGCTACGGCACTGGGCAAGCACCACGGCACCATCTCCAGGCTGCTCCCGATGCTTGAACAAGCCTCAGACGGCATCCTGACCAAAATTGCCGATGCCCGCGGCCGCAACGCCGACACATACGTGATCCAACTCCCCCAGCACTTTGAACAACTTGCCCGGGAACTGTCCTGGCGCAGCGGAAAGATCCACGGCATCCGCCCCGTATTCCGTGCCCTGGGCGACGTCGCTGCCCTCGTCTACGAATCCATCGAACGCGGACGCCTCTCCCCCACAACAGCAGAAATCGTCCGTTCCACAGGGCTCAGCCGCACAGCCGTCGAAACGGCCTTGGCCGCCATGAGCAGCTACAACATGATCGGACGCCGGCACGGGCAATGGAGCATCACAGCCGGGACCAGCCTGACAGCCCTGGCCAGGCGGCTCGGTGCACTTGACGACGCCGCAGAGCAGATCAGTACCCACCGAAAGCAACGCGCAGCCTGGCACGCATGGCTGGACAGGAACCTCGCGCCCGAATTGGCGGAACACGAAGTGGACGAACCTGACTCTGATCTCTACTGGATCCCGCCCTCGGAAGCCGAAGTGGACTTGATCGGGACGCTGTGGCGAGCTGCCTGACTTGCCGCCGAATGACAGTAAAGCCTTCATTGACTGCAATGACAGCATTGCAATTAAAGACGTCAATACTGTCAAAGACAGTAATGACTGCAAAGACTGCAAAGACTGCAAAGACGCTAAAGACTGTATTGACTGTATTGACAGTATTGACTGCATTTGCACTAAGGTGGGAAAC
>NZ_JBWXYY010000001.1:0-2087 GCF_056711635.1 Arthrobacter sp. CJL-S3
GTGTTGCTCCTTTTGCAGAGGATTTCGGTGGGTGGGGCGGCTTAGGTGACCGGCCAGCTTCCCCTCTCCCCCCGTTGTTTTTTGGTTGCTGGCAAGCTCGCTTGCTCGGCGGCCGACGGAGCCCTGTCTACCCGCAGGGCAAGGGGCAGGAAATTCCCTCAAGGAAATCAGCGACGCAGACATCTCGCGTGCTTCGGAAGTCAAGCGGCGAGGTCTGTGGCCCCGCAGGGTGAAGGCTGTAGCTTCATCGAAATGGGTGCCGGTGTTGAGGCAGTGGTGGAGTTGGCCGAGGAAGCGATTGAAGAGGTTGCGCTGGGCCGCTGCATGCCAGTCGCCAGCTGCGCGGCGGCGCTGGTAGTGGGGCTTGGCGCCCGGGGCATCCGGTAAGGGCGGACAGCGCCCACATATACCCGGCGGTGCTAAGGCGGTCGTTCTTGACGAACTTGCGGGCCGACGAACTTTTTCTTGCCCGAGGCTCTTGTGATTGGTGCGGAGCCGGCGTAGGCCTTCAGGGCGCGGGCGTCTGCGAAGCGGTTCCTGTCGTCTCCGATTCAGCGAAGAGCCGGGCACCGAGCTGCGCGCCAACCCCAGGGAAGCTGAGCAGGATTTGGGCGTCGGGGTGGGCCAGGAAGGCCTCCTCGACCGCGACGCTGAGCTGGTCGACGGCTTGGCAGGCAGCATCGAGAATGAGCAAAAGCCCGGAACCTGGCCGGCCATAGCGTCTTCGACGGCCTGGGGCTGGCGGGCGTGGTCACCACGAAGGATGAGCTTGATTCGCTGGGCCTGGGCGGCGATGCCACGGGAGCGGCCCGCGCGGCGCAGTGCTGCTTCGATCCGGGCGTGCTGGCCGTGCCGCGCGCCCGGGGTGGGTGCGATGCGCAGAAGTTCCCTGATTTCGGGGCGGGCGATCCCGTCTGCCATACCGAGCCGGCTTGAAGGAGCGCCGGGTAGAACTGGCGCAGCACGGAGCGGAGCTGGTTGGCGGTCTGCTGACGCGCCCAGACCGCATCCTGCTGGGCACGGGCCAGGACAGTGATCGCCCTAGCCTGATCGGTATCCGCAGGGAGAGGGCGATGTGCATGGGCGTCGGTGCGAAGGATGTTCGCCAGCACCAGAGCATCCCCCGGATCGGACTTCTTCTTCGAGACCCCGTGCCTGTCGCGGTAGCGTGCCGCCGAGAGCGGATTGACCGCGTAAATATTCCGGGTGCCAGCGCGAAGAGCCGCAACGAGGAGGCCATGGCTGGTTTCGATCGCCACCGGGACAGGGTCCTCGGGTGTGTCCCGTGTTCGGCGAGCAGCTCCATCAGTGCCCGGTAACCTGCAGCGTCGTCGGTGATCCTGCGTTTGGCCAGCAGCTCGCCGGCGCTGTTGACGATGGCAATGTCATGGTGGCCTTCGGCCCAGTCGATCCCGCAGTAGAGGTCCAATCTGTACTCCTCGCAGTCAAGGCGTGTTCTGTTCCCGGGGTGTGCCAGTTCGGATCACGCAGCGCCCTAATTCCAAGACTCGAAGGTCTGCCATCTCACCAGCCGTTCGTGAAACGAGTCCACTTCGGGTGCCCCGGTCTAACCAAGAGCTCCACAGCTCCCGGAGAAAGAAGGGGTCATCCCGCAGCCTGCACGCCACCATGAGAAACCAAGTACCACGCCAGCAGTCGGTGGTTCCGCTGCCACGCGGGCGGCGGAACCTCGCAGGCGGAGACCCGAGAATCCCCAGGCCGGTAAGGGGTCCTGCGGCGCTAATCTGCACCGTTACGCGCCGCTCTGCGTCGAGGATTCAAGATCCAAGAGCGCCGAAGGCGTCACCACCGATGGCTCCACCGCAGAACCCCACCAAGACGGCCCCGGAGCGACCAACCATCTGGCCCCTAGAAGCCGCTTAACAACGAATCTGGAGCGCCGGAGGGACATTTCCTGCACCGCAGGCCCCGGTGGAGCTTGCGGAATCGAGCTAGACGGGGTGGAGCGGACGCCTAGAATCCGAAGGACAGCAACCAAAAGACGTGGTCAGACAGGACGGGCCAGGGCGAGCAGAGCCCTAAGACGGCGCACCCTGGACCCAACAGCCGGCCGCGCCAGCGGACGC